>JAENXM010000269.1 GCA_016649525.1 Actinomycetota bacterium | reverse complement strand
TACCATGTCCTCCCCATTGCTTCCACCAGCCTGAAAAGGTTCAATATCGCGGGTTCCTTCCTGGACCACCGGCCATGGCAAACAGGTCGCGTGCTCGTCTTGCGAGCGGGATCCAGGGTTACTTCTTCGACAATCACGCCTTCCTCGTCACCCAGCTGCGCTCTGAGCGTCCCGTCGGAATCGACTATCGCGGACAGCCCCGGGAAACTCGAGTCCTGATCGACAAAAGGCAAGAAGGGGACGGGAGACTGCCAGCGTCCGCATTTGTTGACCATGATTACCGGTATGCCGAGCAGCCGGGCGTAATAACCCGCCAGGCCTTTCAGGCTCTCGTTATAGATGTCGACGTACTTCTGCGGGAACAGGGGGCTCGGCGTCGGGGCCGGCGCCGAGTGAGGCATGAGCATCATGTCCACCGACTGCGCGTACATCAACCGGGGAGTATACGCGAGCTGGTTCTCGTAACATATACCCACCCCGACCTTTCCCAGCGCGGTCTTTATGACGTGCGGGCCCGGGTCCCCCCGGGTGAAATACGCTTCGGCGAACGCCGGCGTCTGCTTCCGAACCCTTCCGTCCTCCCGGCCGTCCGGGTTTGCCAGCACGAACGTGTTATAGAAGTCCTCCCCTTCGGCTTCGAGGAAGCTCGCACCAAGCCAGACGCCGAGCCTCTTCGAGTTCTCCCTCAACCACCTAACGGTCGGCCCCTCCCCGGGCTCGCCCGCATCCCAGATGGACTTATCGAAGATATAGCCCGTGGCCAGGAACTCGGGAAGGAGGATGAACTTCGCTCCCTTCCCAGCCGCGTCTTCCACAAAGCGCAAAGCGTGTTCGAGGTTGGCCTCGATCTGCGCGTTCTTCGATTCCATCTGCACGGCTGCAACTCTAAGAGTCCTTGTTTCCGATTCCACTTTCACCACACTCCCCAGTGCCGCCTCCTATTGCGGGTAATAGATGATGCTCACCTGAGCGACGCCTGATACGTTTGCCGGCATCGCATAGTCTCTGAACTTCACGTAGACCTCGCGGTTCCCTGCCGAGCCATCGGCCAGGCTCCATGTGGCTGAAGCGCTGTACGTCTGCCATTCCGCGCCCTTGAAATCGGGAGTGTTCGAGATCATCATGTCCTTGATGCCCGCGCCCCCCGGGTCTGAGGCCTCAATGTCCAATGTGACCGCCAGCGATGAGATCTTTTGCGCACCGCCGTTGATCGACAGACCGCCCACCGGGGCCGCGAGGTCGGGAGCAGCGCTCTCGACGACCTGTACCTTCTTCACTTCACCGGGCGCTACATCTGTGTATACTTGATACACCCTGTGTTCGGGCGATTTATCATCGTCGTCATAAGTCTGCGCTACTGACCCGTTCTTTACCTCGTAGTAGTAGCCCTTTGACAGAAAGGGCATGGGAAACTCCGCGTAAGCCCCGGGCAGGGGCTTCTTCAGGCTGTTCTCTATCGTCAGTGTCACAGCCCTGGAACTACCCGGGCTCGGACTGAAGGAAAACTCGATGGCCGGGCGCACCAGCTTGCCGAGGTCAGTGACACCTCCGACGTTCGTGCCCTTGTAGATTGGATAAGACCACATGGGATCGGCGTAGTTGAAGCTCTCCACCGTGCCGTTGTTTATCCATATCCTTCTGTAACCCGGGTACGACCTCGACAGACCATCGACGTTGAACTGGGTACAGGTGGTGTTTACGCTCAGTACCCTCCCGCTCTTGTCGGCCCACGGAAAAGCCTCCACGAAGTCGGAGTGGAAATGGCCGCTGATCTCGAGAGCGACTTTGTTCTCAGACATCAGCTTGATTGCGGCGAGCCGGCCTTCGCCGTTTCCGTACACCCCCGCGAAACCCATCAGGCTCTTGATTTGCCCGATGAAACCACCGGTGTCAGCGCCCGCGCTGGCCCACATCACGCCCGACCCCTCCTGCCGCCAAGGCTCCTGGTGGGTCGCCACCACCCGCATCTTCGACCCCTGGTGGCCCCTCAGGTCGTCGCGCATCCACCTGAGCTGCCCGGTAAGCCTGGATTCATCAACCCCCTCGAGGCGCTCAACGCTGACACCGGGAGACCATCTGTCTCCGCCACCACTGAACTGACCCTTGTACTTGTCAGACTGGATTGAAACACCATAGTCGACGAGGGTGCGTTCCTCGACCGGCCAGTCCTGCGAGTTCAGGGCGAGGAAATGATAATCGCCGTAATCGAACGAATGGTAAAGCGGCCCGTAGAGCCTCCTCCAGTTATCGAACCAGTCCTCCTTCGCCGCTTCGTCGTCCTCGCTGAAACACTCGTGGTTTCCCATGAGCAAGAACACCGGGACATCCATCTTCAGCGTCTCCTCGTAGAACCAGAGCATCTCATACTCGTATTCCGTGGTTAGTCCCCAGGGGCTGCCCTGGTCCTGGAGGAAATAGGACTGCCCGAACATGAAGTCCCCGGTAAGAACGCAAAAGTCCGGCCTCATTAGGTTTACCTGCTCTATCGCCTTCTGGTAATAGACCGCACCTCTTCTCTCCGGGTCCTTCCCGTCCGAGCGTTCGCTCCTCAGGTGATAATTGGCTGAGGGGTAATCGCATTCCGGCCCGTAGACGTGTATATCGGTGAGCTGACAGAAGGAAAAACGGTCCTTGTACTGATCGACGGCCTTTAAGGCGTGTGGCTGAGAATCGGATACAGAGGT
>JAENXM010000257.1 GCA_016649525.1 Actinomycetota bacterium | reverse complement strand
TCCGGCAGCGGATCGCACCCCATCTCCTGCCCTTTCGACCGGTTAGTTACAACCCCTTTCTCCAGATCGAGTTCAAGGTCATCTCCGTCTTCTATCTCCGATGTGTCGCAAACAAGGGCTGGAAGCCCGTTGTTTATCGAGTTGCGGAAGTATATCCGCGCGAAAGAGCCCGCGAGAACAGCGGCGACCCCAGCGTGCTTGAGCGCCAGCGGAGCCTGCTCCCTCGAAGAGCCGCAGCCGAAGTTGCGGCCGGCGACCACGAAGTCCCCTTTCTCGAGCCTGCTGCAGAAGTCGGGGTCGAGGTCCTCCATCACGTGGCAGGCCAGCTCGTCCATGTCGAGCGTCTTGAACTTGTACCGCCCAGCTATTATATAGTCGGTGTTTACGTCGTCACCGAACCTGTGTGCCTTCCCCTTCATGATATGTATCTCCTCGGATCGGTTATCTTCCCCTCGATACAGCTCGCCGCGACCGTCGCCGGAGATGCCAGGTAGACGGAAGCCTCGGGGTTCCCCATCCTCCCCCTGAAATTCCTGTTCGCGGTGGAAATCACGTTCTCTCCGTCACCCGGCACCCCCTGGTGGGTCCCGACGCATGAGGCGCAACCGGGACACATGACCGAGCCCCCGGCCTCTATCAAGACTTCCATCAATCCTTCCCTTACAGCCGCGAGCATGACCTCTCGCGAAGCCGGTGCGACTATCAGCCTGACCCCCTGGGCGACCTTCTTCCCCTTTAAGACCTCCGCGGCCGCGCGCAGGTCGGAGAGCCTCCCGTTCGTGCAGGTCCCGACAAGCCCTTCGGCCACGGTGATACCCTCAACTTCCTCTACCGCGCAGACGTTATCGACACGATGGGGCTTCGCGACCTGTGGCACGAGCTTTTCGACATCAAGCTCGAGTTCCTCGACATACGTGGCATCCGCGTCGGCCGTGACCGGCGCCATTTTCGCGTTCGTCCGCCCTTTAAGGAACCCCATCACTTTCTCGTCGGCCTCCATCAGCCCCGCCTTCGCCCCCATCTCGACCGCCATGTTGCTTATGGTGAGCCTTCCGTCCAGGTCGAGGTCTTTGATAGTGTCTCCGCCTGTCTCGAGCGCGCGGTACGTCGCCCCGTCCGCCGTCACCGTCCCCACCATGAAAAGAGCCACGTCTTTTGCGAAAACCCCTTTCCCGGGTTTCCCGCTGACCTTCACCTTCATCGTCTCGGGCACGCGGAACCACAACGACCCGGAGAGCATCGCGGCGGCCAGGTCTGTAGAGCCGACTCCGGTCGCGAAAGAGTTCATAGCGCCGTAGGTGCATGTATGCGAGTCAGCACCTACAACCAGGCTACCGGGGACGACGTGTCCTCTGTCCAGCATCACCTGATGGCATACCCCTTCGCCGACATCGTTCATCTCCACCCCGTACTTGCCGGCGAAATCCCGCATCAGAGAGTGAAGCTGTGATACAGACCATGACGGACTGGGAGCGTTGTGGTCGATGCAGAAAGATACCCTGTCGGGATGCTTGAGCCTGTCCCCTCCCATGCCCTCGAAAGCGCGGACCGAGATCGGCGCCGTACCGTCCTGGGCCATCATGTAATCGAGTTCGGCTATGACGATCCGCCCCGCCGAGGCGTCCGTCCCGGAGTGTGAGCCGAGTATTTTTTCTGAAATCGTCTTTCCCACGCCTTTTTTCCTTCCTATAATCATCGTTCCCCCCTGAGACCATGAAGGTCCCGGCGGGGAACTGCTTGGATTCCTATTTTATACGTTTTTTCTCAGATTTAAAACAAAAGAACTGTCTCGCTGAAGCTATACGTGGGTGAGATGTCAGAGCGCACTGTGGCCCTTCGGACCTGTTTCCTTCACCCAGAATACGACCCCGAGAAGCGCCACGACACCCAGGCACGCGAACATGAATATGGCCCATCGGTAGTCAATCACCTCCGCGGTCTTCTTGATAGCGATTAACTCCATCAAAGCAGGGATCGCTACAGAACCTATATCTCCGATGGAGGTTAAAACGCCCACACCAGTGGCCGCGAGAAAGGGACCTACCTCCGGCAACTCGCCCACGATGGTATAGGAAATGGGTAGCGCTGCAAGCAGGAAGAAGCCCATCAAGATCGCCCCTATCAGGTTGAGCGTCTTGCTCGGAACAATCCCGACCAGCACCAGGCAGGGAATAACAACGACCGCAGCAGCCACAAGAAAAGGCTTTCTCCGGCCGATTCTGTCGGAAAGCTGGGTTAACACAATCAACCCTACAATGCCGCTAATTGTAATGCTCATCGCGATAAGTGAAGCGAAATCCTTGGTGAAAACCGGTCCGTGGAAGGTGATCACCTTTTCCATCTTCAACGTGAGGGACTGAAAGACACCGTAACCTATAAGCGAGACGAAGGCCATCGCAAGGAAGGTGGACGAACGTGCAAGTTTGGGTATGGACTCCCTCAACCTGACTCTTATCTCCTCCGGGAAGGGCCCGGAGGGGGTCGGCGGCTCTTCCCTGGCGAATAGAAAAAAAAGCAACCCCGCCGCTACCGGGATTACTGCTGTGAAGTTCAATACCCTGTTCAACCCGGCTTGTACTACGGCTTTACTGGCGTGCTCAGGAATATTGGCAATTGCTACGACTATGGGAAACGCAATCCCGTTACCCAACAGAGCGCTCACCGTTGCAAGGCCGGTCGCCGTCGCCCTCTGGTCCTCGGGAAACCACTTGATGGGCATCTTCGAGAGATTGACAAGGACGAAAATAGCACCCAGGCCGCCCAGCATCTGCAGGAAAAAATAAGCCCAGTACTGGGCGTGCCCGCTTGACGCCACGTGTGGGGT
>JAENXM010000011.1 GCA_016649525.1 Actinomycetota bacterium | reverse complement strand
CCCCCGACCGTAGCGATCAACTCGGCGCCTTTCTCGTAGGCTATGAGCATCGCGATATCCTCACTGGTACCCGGGTAATGGAAGACGGTGGACGGAATACCCATCTCGTTCAGACGTGATTGCCCCGGGGCCCTACCGCCCGGATACCCGTGTACCACGAGCTCCGCACCGGACCTGAGCGCCTCGTCGGTTATGCTGTCCATGTCACCCACTATCAGCTGAGGCCTGTACCTCATCTCGAGCAGTGCGTCAGCGCCTCCATCGACCGCAACCAGTACGGGCCTCATCTCCCTGATGTACGGCCTCAGCGCCCTCAGGTCCCGCTTGTAGTCATGGCCGCGAACCACTATCAGGACATGATGGCCCGAGAACCTGGTCTTTATTTGAGGAAGGTCTATGCTTTCAAGCAGTATCTCCTTCTCAGCCTCGAGCAGCTCCATCGTGTTCGTCGCGAAGTCCCCGAGGTGTCTTCCCAGCGTTATCTTACTTTCTTCGATCCGTCTCTCAACCTCCGCAAGGGAAAGCGGAACACCCCGTGCTACCTCGGTACCATCGAGGTACACGACTCCCTCAGCCACGCTGACGAGCGAACCCTCTTGAACGCGCTCAAAAACCTCCTGTCCGACCTCGTCAACGATATCCACCCCGGAAGCGATTATCATTAGAGGTCCGAGGTTCGGGTACTTGCCTGTTATTGAACACGCCGCGTTGATCACCGCAAGAGGCCTTCGCTCGACCAAGGACTCCGCCGACACCCTGCCTATGTCCTGGTGGTCGATTATCGCGACCTCGCCGGGCCGCAGCCTCTTCACCAGGTTTTTCGTCTTCTTGTCGAGTCGGGCTATCCCGCCGACCGCCACTTCACTGAGGTTGCTGAGGGAAACCTTGCCGGTGGGTCTCATCTCGGGTATCACCTGCTTCAATCCCGCTAATTATCTCATACACACTCGAGATTTTCTCCGGTCACTCTACAGTACCTTAACGCGCCACTTTTTATCGGTAGCCCCTCCAGCACTGTAGAGGTCACCCCTCTCACGCTTTTTCGACAGACGGGGGGCTAAGGAATTTCTCCCTCAGGGTCCTGTAGAAAGAGCTTCCGTGCAGTTCAATGATCCGCACGGTCTTGCCCGATGAATAGAATTCGATGTGTGCGTCCTGGGGCACTTCAACATCCTGCCGACCGTCGATGCTGAGGGCAAGGCGCTCCGGTTCCTCTTCCACCACCACTTTCACCCTGTCGTGGACGTCCAGAACCATCGGTCGGCTGAACAGCATGTGTGCGCAGATAGGCGTCAGCAGGAAACACTTCAGCTCGGGCGTCACGATCGGACCGCCCGAGGAAAGAGAATACGCCGTTGAACCAGTGGCGCTGGAGAATATCAACCCGTCGCCCGAGTAACGCATGAAGAACTCGCCGTTTATGTAAGTTGAAAGATGGATGAGCCTTTCCCTCACCAGCTTGCCTATGACGATCTCATTGAGTGCGCGGAACTCCCCGCTTCCCTCTTCGGTACCGAGCGTACAGGCCACCGGTACCCTTTCACTTACCCAGTATTGCCCGGCGAATATCTTCTCCACGACCTGTTCGGCCTCGTGCATTTCGGCAGCGGTAAGAAAACCCATCTTGCCTATATTGATACCGACGAGCGGTACGTCGAAGTCCCACAGGACGTCAACCGCATGCAGCACAGTCCCGTCTCCCCCGAGCACGATAGCGAGGTCTACGTCATCATCCAGTTGCCCTTCGGTAGGCGACTGAACTCCCAGGGCCTCAGCGTCACGGGGTAACAGAAAGTGCCTGACGCCAATGCGATCCAGACTCTGCCCGACTGCTCTGACCATCTGCGCTATTCCCTCTTTGCCCACGTTCGGTATTATCAAGACCTCTTTGAAGGAACCTCCGCCCGAATTCTCCATCTCGCTCGACCTCCGACCTGTTCTCTATGCCAACTCCTCGTTGGCCCTTCTAACTTCGGCTGCTATGTGTCCTTCATCAACCGAAGACTCTGCCTGCCTCTTTATATGAAAAAAGTACTCGATGTTTCCTTTCGGGCCCTTGATAGGTGAGGCAACCACGCCGCAGAGTACAAGGTCACGCTCCTCCAGCCAGCTGAGCAGGCCGTTCAAGACTTCAACATGAACGTCTGGATCCCTTACCACTCCGCCCTTGGAAACAGATCGCCGGCCCGCTTCGAACTGCGGCTTGACCAGTGCAACAATCTCCTCGTCCGCCAGGACGTCCATGGCCGGTTCTATTACCTTCCGGAGCGATATGAAAGACACGTCTACCGTTGCCAGTGACGGCACAAATGGAAGGTCCTCCGGTTTCAGGTACCTTGCGTTGAACCCTTCGAGCACCGTGACCCTAGGTTCCTGGCGCAGCTTCAGGTGAAGTTGTCCTTTTCCTGCATCGAGCGAAATAACCCTGGCCGCGCCCCTATTGAGAAGGCACTCCGTGAAACCGCCGGTGGACGAGCCTACATCGAGAGCCGACCGCCCTGAAACATCGACTTTGAACACGTCGAGTGCACGTTCGAGTTTGATCCCGCCCCTCGACACAAAGGCTTTTGCCGGATTCAACACCTCGATCTCTTCCCCGCCGGTAACCTGTGTGCCTGGTTTTACGGTCGAACGCCCATCAACCAGAACGAGCCCTTCAAGAACCGCGGCGCTCGCCTTAGCGCGGCTTTCGAATAAGCCGCGCTCATAAAGGTACGTGTCTAGCCTAATCCGCATCACAGGCTGTCGAGGTGCCTTCTCACCTCTTCGGCTATATCTAACGGCGAGAGCCCGATCTCCCTGAAAAGCTCTTCGATCGTCCCGTGGTTGACGTAGCGGTCCGGAAGACCGAAAACAAGGACCGGCACGTCGAGAGAGGCTTCCCGGAGACTTTCGTAAACGGCGCTTCCGAAACCGCCGGTGATGATGTTGTCCTCCAGAGTGGCTACAAGCCTCTTCCCCCTGCAGACGTCCGTGAGGTATCCGGAGTCAATCGGCTTGGCGAACCTGGCGTTTACCACGGTGCATTGGACTCCCTCGCCTCTCAATATCTCATCGACCTGTACCGCAACCGCGACCATGTCTCCGAGCGCCAACAATGTGATTTCCTCGCCGCTTCTTATGACCTCGCCCACACCTTTCCTGATCGGTTCGCATCCCACCCCGTCCAGAAATACGGCACTGCTTCTCGGAAAACGCACCGCGACCGGCGAACCTAGCTCCAGAGCAAAACGGAGCATGGCGCCTAGCTCACTCCCGTCTCCCGGGGCCATCACGGTCATGCCGGGAAGAATCCTCAGGTAAGATACATCGAAGTACCCGTGATGCGTCGCGCCGTCCTCGCCGACAAGCCCCGCCCTGTCAACCACGAAAACGACAGGCAGTTCTTGAAGGCAGACCTCCTGCGATAACTGATCGAAGGCTCTCTGGAGAAATGTTGAGTATATCGCCACAACCGGTTTCATGCCGCCGATCGCCATACCGGCCGCCAAGTTCACAGCCAGCTGCTCCGCTATCCCCACATCGAAAAACCTGTCAGGGTACAGCGAGCTGAAGCGCTCCAAGCCGGTGCCGAGCTTCATGGCAGCGGTTATTGCGACGAGCTCCGGCGTGTCCCGGGCAAGTTTTACCATTTCGTCGCCGAACAGCGATGTGTAAGATTTCGGACCGCCTTCGTTTACGAGGTTCCCGGTTTCCCGGTCGAACGGAGGCACGCCGTGGAACTTGTCGGGACTCTGCTCCGCATGTATGTACCCTTTACCCTTTCTGGTTATTACGTGAATAAGGACCGGCCCATTAACATCCTTCGCCTCTTTGATCGTCTCCTCGACAAGCTTTATATCATGCCCGTCTATCGGCCCGACGTATTTCACCCCTAACGCCTCGAACAGTATCCCCGGAACCAGAGCATGGCTGACTGAATCCTTCACGTGTGACGCGAACCTGACGAGCTCGTCCCCGACGGCAGGAAGGCTCTCCAGCATTTCCTCGAGCTCTTCTTTCAGATGCTTGTAGGCCGGTTTTATCCTTATCCTGGAGAGATACGACGAGAAACCGCCGACGTTCTTGGAGATGGACATCTGGTTGTCATTCAGGATTATTACGAGATTTGATCCCAGTTGTTGGCCCGCCTGGTTCAACGCCTCGTAAGCCACACCCGAGGTCATCGAGCCGTCCCCGATGACGACCACTATTGTATTGTCTTCACCCTTCATGTCCCTCGCCAGTGCCAGCCCGAGGCCGTAGCTTATCGACGCCCCGGAATGGCCGCTGTCCACGACATCGAACTCGCTCTCGGCGCGCCTCGGGAAACCACTGATGCCCCCGTGCTGCCTGAGTGTGCGGAAATCATGGCGCCTTCCGGCTATTATTTTGTGGGCATAAGCCTGGTGCCCGACATCCCATATAACGCGGTCCTCAGGCGCGTCCAGGACTCTCTGGATGGCTATCGCCAGTTCCACGGCGCCCAGGCTCGACGCAATGTGGCCTCCGGCCACGCTTGTGGTCGCGATTATCAGTTCCCTTATCTCGCCGGCCAGGATTACCAGCTCGCGATGATCGAGTTTCTTGAGGTCGGCTGGAGAGTTTATCCTGTCAAGAACCGGGTCATCCATAGTTCGTATCATTCTACAGAACGCTCCCACGGCACACAAGGAACAGGCAGGCTACTCATATACCCTGTGCTAGAATAGCCGCATGGATCTGCCCAGCAAGCACGTTCAATACCTTTGCAGGAAGATCGGAGCCCGCGGAGCGGGAAGCGACGGTGAAAAAGCCGCCGCTTCTTACATTATGCGCGCCATGGATAACGCGGGTATAGAGGTCGACGTCGAAACGTTCAAGTCATATAAATCAGATCTGCACGGCCTCATTCTCATGTACCTGCTCGCACTCATCGCCTACCTGCTCTTCATGGTCAACTACACAGCGAGCCTTCTGCTGGCAATAATGGTGTTCCTGATATTCCAGATGGAGACTTACACCTGGAGCACAATCTCTAAGCTTTTGCCACGCAGTGAGGCATCAAACGTTATCGGCCGGGTCCGCGCCGAGGGGGATGTGAGACTTAGAGCGATACTGGTGGCAAACTATGACACCGCCAAGGGCTCGCCCCTCGGTATGCCGAAGGCGGCAAGGCTGTATCGCCTCATATACATCCTATCTTTAGCCTGCATCACCGTCATCGTCCTTGTGAGTATACTCGGCCTGGGAGCTTCGCTAGCAAAGGTGAGCCGCCATACATTGCTAGTGGTCTGGCTGGCGTTCTCACCTTTCCCTATTTATGTACTGCTCCTTTCTATGGTCGTGCTCTGGGGCGAACTGGTGGGGCGCTACTCCTCCGGCGCCAACGATAACGCCTCCGGAGTCGGGGTCATGCTTACCGTTCTCAGCTCCCTCGCCGGCAACCCTCTCGAGAACACGGAGGTATGGGGCGTAGCGACAGCAAGGGGTTGCGCTGGGGGCAGGGGTATGGTCTCGCTGCTCCACCGTCACCCGAAGCAGATGAAGGGCGCCTTGTTAATAAATCTAGACCATGTAGGGGTCGGCCAGACCAGGTTAATCAACCGCGAGGGCGTAATGCTGGGTTTTCGCTCGAGCGGTACGCTCCTTAAGCTCGCGAACAGCGCTTCAAACAAGTCAAAAGACCTCAAAGTCGGCAAGGGAAAGTGCAGGGTAAAGAAAAGCGACGCAATGGTCGCGCTTGCGCGTGGCTATAAGGCTATAACCATTGGCGGTCTTCAGGGTGGGACTTACCAGGGCTGGAAAAACGAGGCCGACAGGTTCAATAAGATCGACAGGAAATCCATGGACCGCGCGGTCAGGCTGGTTCAACTGCTCCTGGAAGAGATAGACAACAGGCCCTAGTTCATTCACCCATCACCTGGCAGACCAGGTCCCTGTTCCTCGAGCGGTTATCGAAGTCAACCAGGACTACCTGCTGCCAGACCCCGAGCTGCAGCTTCCCGTCGGAGAAGGGAACCGTCAAAGACGGACCGAGCAGAGATGCCCTGACGTGCGAATGGCCGTTGCCGTCATGCCATCTGAGGTTGTGGTGATATTCCCTGCCTCTGGGAACGATCCGCTCGAACATCTCGTCAATGTCCTCGACGAGACCTGGTTCGTATTCGATTGTCGTAAGACCGGCGGTGGAGCCGGGAACAAAGACGGTGACCACGCCTGATTTTACGCCCGACTTCCTGACAAGCTCCGTGAGCTTGCCCGTGATATCGATTATGTCGCCGTCACCTTTTGTCTTGAGGCTGAATCCGAGAGGGACTACCGCCATCTTCGTTCCTCACATCGAGTAGAGCTCTTCCGGCGGTATCACCCTGAAACCGGCTACATTAAGCGCCCCCACGGCCTGCTCCGCCTCCTCGACCCTTATGATGACCACGGCGTTTTCTCCCGCCTTCTCCAGGAAGCAGTACAGGTACTCTATGTTCATCTCCTGGTCCACCAGGGGCTTCAGGACGGCCCCCAGCCCGCCGGGGCTGTCATCCACCTCTACCGCCAGGACCACGGTCTCTTTCACGGTGAAGCCCTTCTCCTTCAGACACTCGTGAGCTGCCGCAGGGTCATCCACTATCAACCTTACAACGCCGAACTCGGTCGTGTCGGCCACGCACAAAGCCCTTATGTTGATGCCCGACTCACCGAGGGACCTCGTCACGTCCAGGAGCTTCCCGGGCTTGTTCTCGAGAAAAACCGATATCTGCTTTGCCACCATGTCCCATCACTCCCTCTATATCTCGCGGTTGTCGACCACCCTTACGGCCTTACCCTCGCTCCTCGCAATCGTCCTGGGTTCGACCAGGGTGACCTTCACCCCGAGCCCGAGATAGCTCTCTATCTCGGCCTGTATGAGCTCCTGCCACTGCTCCAGCCCTCTTATGCGGTCCGAGAACATGTCCTCCGAGACCTCGACCTGCACGTCCAGGATATCGAGCCCGGCCTCCCTGTCCACGATCAACTGGTAGTGCGGTGACACGTCCTCGATCTGCATCAACACGGACTCTATCTGCGACGGGAACACGTTCACGCCCCTGATTATGAGCATGTCGTCCGTCCTGCCTCGTACCCGCCTCATCCTCAGATGCGTCCTCCCACATGGACAAGGACTATCCTCGAGTGACGTTATGTCCCGGGTTCTGTACCTTATGAGGGGCATGCCTTTCTTGTTGATGGTGGTGAACACGAGTTCGCCCTGCTCCCCGAGCGGAAGGTCCTCGCAGCTGCCGGGGTCGATAACCTCGGGCAGGAACGCGTCCTCGAAGATATGCAGGCCTTCCTTGTTCTCGCACTCGATTGACACCCCCGGGCCCATTACCTCGGAGAGCCCGTACACATCGAACGCCGACAGATTAAGGAGCCTTTCGACTTTGTCACGCATTCGATCGCTCCAGGGCTCGGCTCCGAAGATCCCGGATTTCAGCTTCAGCTCCTTGAAATCAACGCCCATCTCCTCCGCCGTCTCCGCCATGAAAATCGCATATGAAGGAGTGCAACAGAGAACAGTCGTCCCGAGGTCAACCATCAGTCGTATCTGCCTCTTGGTATTCCCGCCCGATACCGGTATCGCCGAAGCGCCGAGTCTCTCAACGCCGTAGTGAAAACCGAGCCCGCCCGTGAAAAGCCCGTAGCCATAGGCGATCTGGATTATGTCCGATTTGTCCGCCATGCCCGCGACCAGCGAACGAGCCATCAGCTCAGACCAGGTCTCGATGTCCCTGCTCGTATAGCCAACCACCGTGGGTTGACCGGTCGTACCAGAGGAAGCGTGTATCCGCACTATATCCCTGACCGGGACCGCGAACATACCGAACGGATAATTCTCCCGAAGGTCGTCCTTGGTGGTGAAAGGCAACAGCTCGATGTCCTCAAGCGACTTGATGTCTTTCCAGGTAATGCCTTTCTCTCTGAGCTTCTTACGGTAGAAAGGCACCATCTCTTCGCAGAGTTTGACCGTCTCCTTCAGCCTCTCCAGCTGCAGCTCAGCGAGTTTCTCCCTGCTCATGGACTCAACATCAGGGCTGTACACTTGTTTCACCACCTTGGTATCGCCACACTAGAGCAAACGCTATTCTAGCACACTAGGATTCCGTTAACGCCCGAAGGTCGTCCCCTACATGAGTCGGGCGGATGTCTCGCTCCTCGATCTCATCGGCCCTCGAGATCCCGGTCAACACCAGCATTGTATCTATCCCGGCCTCAATCCCGGCCAGGATATCCGTCTCCAGCCGGTCGCCTATCAGCAGGGTTTCACTCGCTTCCGTACCCATCCTGTCCAGCGCAACCTCGACCATGATGGGGTTCGGCTTTCCCGCGACGTATGGTTCCTTTCCTGAGCCTGTGGCAACGGCCGCGACTATCGAGCCTGCGCCCGGCCAGAGCCCTTCGGGTGTCGGATAGGTCTTGTCGGCGTTGGCGGCTATAAAATCAGCTCCGTTCCTTATCGCGATGACAGCAGCCTTGAGCTTCTCGAAATCGAAGTTGCGGTCCATCCCAACGAACACGAAACCTGCAACCCCGGCTTCGCCCGTCTCCAAGAGTCTCAGTCCTCTGGCCTCGAGCTCGAATATCAGCCCTGTCTCGCCTATGACAAAAGCGGTCTGACCGCTCGTCTCGTAGTTCAAATCAAGGTATCTTCCGACAGCCTGGCTCGACGTAACTATCTGCTCCGGGGCGATTATTATCTCGAACTTCGCGAGTTTCTGCACGTACTGTTCTGGAGTGGACGCGGAGTTATTGGTCAGGAAAACGAAAGGGAGTTCCCTTTCCTGGACTTGCCAGATGGCCTCTCTAGCGCCAGGGATGGGTTCGTTCAAGAGGTATACTACGCCGTCAAGGTCTATCATAAAGGCTCTGTATTTTTCAATGAGAGACACCGTTTTAAACCTCATGATTGCCGCGGGAATGCCTGTAGGTCTTATACCGTGGAGCCCGCCTCGCTCACTCCAAAGCGAGTCGCCTTTTCTCGATACATCTCACCCGGCCTTAAGACCCACGCGAGCTTGAAGTGCTTCCCTGCTTCCCTGTTTCTTTTAAGCTTGAGATAACAGAGGCCAAGGCAGTAGTGAGCGTAGTCGTTCGTGGGGTCAACCTCAACAGCCTCCTCGAAGCTGATCGCTGCATCGATATAACTTCCGCAGCGGTAATAAGCCCTGCCCAGGGCCTCGAGTATCGAGCCCTTGCGCGGGACTTCCCTGAGCGCCCTCTCGAGGACGAGTGCCGCCTGAGCCGGATTATCCTCCACGAGAAGCTCTTTGCCCTTCTGGAGCAATTCGTAAGCTATCTCCTGTTCCATCCTTAGATACCTCAATAAAACAGAGTGTTCTAATACTGACTAGATGATACCAGTTTTTCGCGAGGGCCGTTAACCTGGGATGTTCACTTTCTTTCCTACAAATCGTTCATTCGGTTAGTATTACTAGTTGGATTGTCTTCCACGTTGAAACGCTACAGGTTATTCGGAAGGTCCTGATGTCTGAAAGGTACGGAAAGGGGAGCGCGGAGCGCGTAGGCAGCCTGTGGGTCCTTCACCTCAAGGGAACTTCCTTTGAGAGGGGTCTTCAGCACGGGACCCTTATGCGTTACCGCGCCCGGGATACGATCAACTTCTACCGGACCCTCCCGTACACCCTTGCTTTAAGGCTGGTCCCCGCAGGTTCGTTCAAGATGACCGCCATGAAGAAGCTTAAGAACACGTTGGTGCGACGGCTTGTCAAGAACAGGGACCCGGACGGGCTCGAGGAGATACGCGGGCTCGCGGTTGGTCTCGGTTTGAAGACGGAGGACCTCGCCGAAGTGCTTGTCCTTTCCGACATCATACAGGTAGCTGGCGCGATGGCCGAGAGGCGCCGCAAGGGCGGTCCTCCCGTACTGCCGGGCTACGGCTGCACGAGCGCTGTCCGCAAAACTCCCCCTGACAGCTTGATATTCGGTCGCAACTTCGATTTCTGGGGAGCGGGCTACTGGGACGCGAACCCCGTTGTCATTTTCCATCACCCGGACAAGGGCAAAGCGTTCTGTTCGATAGGAACCGCGGGACTTCCGACCGGCGGTGTTACCTCTGTAAACGAGGACGGCCTCGCCGTGGCTCTCCACCAACACAGTTCGCGCGACTCGAGCTCCAGGGGAACGCCAATCATAGATATCGTCCATAAGATCATTCGCAGCGCATCTACAGTGGAAGAGGCGCTCCAGGTCGCCGGCGACCACCGCGCCACGGGAGGCTGGTCGCTCGTCATCGCAGGCGGTTCTCCTCCACAGGCGGCCGTTCTCGAGATGTCGTCTGCGCGCCAGAGGGCGCGCTGGCTCGAGGACAGTTCGCTCACAGCATCCAACTGCTTTTTGGACGAGGAACTTCACGCCCGGGAGATCCAGGCTAACCTGAGCTCCACAATCAGCGACCACCTGAGGTTCAGAAGGGCTTCCGAGCTGGCAGCTTCTCCACGGATGATGCCTGCACGGATGGCCGGCCTATTGGGAGACCACTATGACATCCTCGCGGGACGCCAAAGGTCTGCGGGATTCTCGATTTCGCGCATAACGACTCTGAGCAGCGTTGTCTTCTGCCTTCCGGATAAACGTTTCTGGGTATCCGAGGCAGGAGCCCCCTCCAGCAAGGGGGGGTACGTCGGTTTCGACCTCGATAAGGAACTGGGGGGGAAGCGTTCGACGACTGAGCGGATCGAGGGTGGCAAGCCCCCCGCATTGAAGATAACCGCAGCCCAGGACAGGTACCTCGACGCATACAAGGAATATTTCGGCTCCGGTGATTTGAACCGCATACTCATGATACTCGGAGAATGCGCATCTCTCGACCCGAGCGAGTCCACGTTCCCTCTGATCGAAGGCATCGTGCGCGGGATGGTCGGGAACTATCGCGGTGCCCTTTCCTCCGTGAATCGTTCGCTGGAGCTTGAAAACGTTGCACTCAAAAAGACCGTAACGATGCTCTGGAAGGCGCGGGTACTGGACCTCTTCGACCGCAGGGAGCAGTCGCTCAAGATATACGAAGAGCTCTCCGGGAACCCCGATAACCCTCACATCATCGTAGAATCAGCCGGTAGCGGGCTACGCAAACCCTTCAACGAGAAGGACCTGTCGGGTCTGATGCTCGACTTCACGAACGGCGAGGCGATCGAGTAAACCACACCGCTTTACCCTCCCTGAAGAGTCGAACCGTCTGGTATCATGTTTAAGCATATCTATAACTCGTACCTGGAGGTGCCATGAAACAACCAAAGCTCGAGACGCTCAGCATAGAGCAGCAGGATGGCGTCGCAACGCTTTTCATGGACAGGCCGGAAAAACGGAACGCCATGAACCAGACTATGTTCGAGGAATTGGGCACGGCTGCCGATTACCTGCGGGATGCAGGCGAAGTCAAAGTAATAATAATGACGGGTAGAGGCTCGGCTTTCTCTTCAGGGCTCGACCTCAGTTCACTGGATACACTGATGGACATGACTGTTGATGAGTTCAGAGTATTGGTCAGGAGAATGCAGCGCAATTTCCGGGCATTTGAGTTGATGGAGAAACCGGTGATCGCCATGGTCAATGGGTTCGCTTTCGGAGCCGGGATGCAGATCGCTCTCGCCTGCGATATTATCCTCGCCTCAACACAGGCACAGTTCGGCCTTCTGGAGGTCAATCTCGGCCTTGTCACCGACCTGGGGGCGACTCAGCGGCTGCCGCGCTACATCGGGATACACCGTGCAAAAGAGCTCATAATGACAGGCAAAAAGATCGACGCCGCCGAAGCCGAAAGGATAGGCCTCGTTAACGCAGTCTACTCTCCGGATGAGCTCGAGCCCAAGACCCGTGAACTGGCCGACCACATGAAGGGCCTGTCCGCTGTGGCCGTCGGGCTATGCAAGATCGCGATAGACAGAAGCCGGGACGGGAGCATCGAGTCCGGTCTAGAGTACGAGGCGCAGTCCCAGAGTATTTGCGTCGGCCATATCCTCGAGCAGATGAAAAAAGCAGCAGAGCAGGGGGATAAACCGTTTTGACCCGTGATAAACAGGGTATCGTCATCAGGCCGCCGAGTGAAGCCGGCAGCTTTCTCTTACAGACGACATACGGGTGTTCGCATAATCGTTGCACGTTCTGCGTGACTTATAAGTTCGTGAGGTTCGAGCCACGGCCTTTCGAGAAGATAAGAGAGGACATTGCCCTTGCCTCTCGTTGGAACCCCGGCATAAAGCGCGTGTTCCTATGTGACGGCGACGCGATGTGCCTCCCCACCGGAGAACTGGAGCGGATTCTCGACTGCCTCAACGAGCATTTTCCAGCCCTCGAGCGTGTCGGGATATATACGAATGCTTCTGACATACTGACCAAGACCCCGGATGAGCTCGACCTTCTGCGTTCCAAGAAGCTCTCGATCGGCTACCTTGGACTCGAGAGCGGGAACGACGAGATACTCTCAAGGGTGAAAAAGGGAGCGACAGCCGAGGAGATGATACAGGCCGTAAGGAAAACCCAGGAAGCCGGCATTGACATGTCCGTCATAGTCCTTCTCGGGCTCGGCAGCAATGCCATGAGCGAAAAGCACGCGGTCGATTCGGCGCGGGCCGTATCCAGGATGAGCCCCCGCTACATGAGCGCGCTTACCTTGATGCTCCTTCCGGGGACCCGGCTGTACCGTGAATACAAAGAAGGTGATTTCGAACTGATGAATCCCTTGAGCATCCTTAAGGAACTGAGGCTTCTCGTCGAAAACATCGAAGTCGAGAACTGCGTGTTCCGCACGAACCACGCCTCCAATTATCTTCCTATAGCGGGCAACCTCTCGGAGGACCATGACCGCATCCTTGAGGTCATAGACACGGGAATAGAGGACCCCAACCTGCTTCGTCCCGAGTCCCGCCGCGCACTCTAACATTTAGACCGGGCTCTTAGCCCGTTTCTTCCATCCCGGCCTGAGAGGCCGGGCTAAATGATTAATACCTGGCCACTACCACTCGGTGACCCTGCTCATGACGACGCCGGAGGACGGCTTCGGGTAAAAGTAAGTTGATTTTTGAGGCATCTTCTCACCGTGGTCAGCGATCTCTCGAACCTGCTCAACCTTTGTGGGGTTGAGGAAGAAAGCGGCGACTCCCCTGCCCGAGTCCACCATCTGCAGTGCCTCCAGCGCATCCCTCGTGAAGACCAGGTTCTGCTCGACCGACTCACGATCGGACGGTATTCCAAGCGCCTGCTCGATGATAAGCCTGTGAAGGATTTTCACGTCCAGGTGCCTGTATGCAGGAGAGGATTTTCTTTCGATGTTTATAAGGACATCTTTTCCCGGCTTCATTGACAACAAAAAGAACCTGTCGGGCTCCTTCACGAAAAGCCCGAACGCCTTCCCGTCCCGCCCAGCGGTCTCGAGCCTGCGCAGCATGTGGAAGACCTGCCCGCTTCTGGCTCCTTTCGTAATGTCCATTTCCTCAACGGTGAACCACTGTTCGACGCCCTTTAAAAAGTCCTCGATTGACAGGCTAAGGTTCGATAGTACTACCCTGTGAACAGGTAATACGGAAAGGCCCGGATTCTCCATCTCCACGATCATCATCATCAAGAAATTGCGCGGGTCATCGTCACTAAGTTCCCCCTCGCGTTCTATTGCCTGCCTTCTGTACTCCAGCGCGGTCTGGTATCTATGGTGGCCGTCTGCTATATAGAGCTTCTTCTTGCCGAAGAACCTCGTCATCCTGTTTACGAAACCTTCATCGGTCACCGACCAGAGATCGTGTGCCATGCCGTCGGCTGTCTGAAACTGGGCGAGGGGAAACTTCTCCATCTCCGCCAGTATCGGGTCCTTGAGCTTCTCTGTGGGGTCCGAGTAGAGCGAGTGGACAAAATCCAGGTTCATCCGTGTGTGATTTAAGAGCTTCATCCGGTACTCGAGCGGCTTCGGCATTATGTCCTCATGGGGAAGGATTCCGCCGTCAGAGAACTCCTCCACCCTCACCCTGGCCACGAGCCCCGTACATTCCTTGTACTCGCTCTCCATCAGATATCTATGGCGGTACAGATAAAAACACGGTGCAGGGTCCTGTATCAACACGCGCTGCGCAAGCCACTGCTCAAGGAATTGCGCCGCTCTCACATAGGGTTGTTCAGGGTCCCTGTCGCTTTTCTTGGGCCGGTTCAGTATGAGCCTTATGACGTTGTAAGGGTGCTTGTTATAGTGGGAATTCCTTCCATGCTCGTCGATGACGTCATAGGGTGGCGCGACGACAAGGGAGAGGTCCCCGATCGCTTCCTGGTTATACCTGATACCTCTAAAAGGCCTTATTTCCGCCAATTCCATCTCCCTGAGCTTCTATTTCTACCCAAAGGGATCATCCTGTTTCCTATTGGCTCGCTCCATGCCGAGTATAAAGCCTCCGACTACTACCGCAATCGACGACGCAAGAGAGATGAATATCCCGTAAGATATCCCAAGATCATCATCATGAACAAAGATCTTGACTATCACTATCACAAGTGCACCAAAGCCAAGTGCAGCTACTATTAATTGATCTGGCAGTTTCTCGGGCATTAGATCGGGCCTAGCCTTAGCGAAAATTGTGAGAGAGATCACTAAAAGTGCAAAGACAATTACAAAAGTAGATAGCTTTGTCTCTTCCCAACCACTGACGGTAATGTTAATAGTCCTACCCGTGGACATGTCGCTGAACGAGCAGTTAAACCATCTGAGAAATACGCTAAATAGCAGTATAGAACTGCTTACGATGGCTACCCATTCTCCAGGCCGCATCTTCTCGCGCAGGCTCATTCACCCCCCTAAACCCTTGCGACAAAAGCATGATATCAGAATTGGCTTATTCGTATTTAGGAACGGCCCGGCAAGGAACGCCGGGCTGAAAAGATAATATGGGGTCAGCCTGAAGTCTGACCCACAAGATTACAAGGGGGTCAGACGGAAGTCTGACCCCCTGGAGATAATAATTCGGCGGCGACCTACTCTCCCACAGGGTTACCCCTGCAGTACCATCGGCGCTGGAGGGCTTAACTTCTGTGTTCGGAATGGTTACAGGTGAACACCTCCGCTATGGCCACCGAAAACTTGCAGCGCCTCTCGCGCCCTCAAAGCTACACAGTGAACGCTAGGTCGAACCAAGCCCTCGACTGATTAGTACCGGTCGGCTGAACGTGTCGCCACGCTTACACCTCCGGCCTATCCACCTTGTAGTCTGCAAGGAGTCTTACTCTGTTAACCAGATGGGAGACCTAATCTTGGGGTTGGCTTCGCGCTTAGATGCTTTCAGCGCTTATCCAATCCAGACGTAGCTAACCAGCAGTGCCATTGGCATGACAACTGGCACACCAGAGGTCTGTTCATCCCGGTCCTCTCGTACTAGGGACAACTCCCCTCAAGTCTCCTGCGCCCGCAACGGATAGGGACCGAACTGTCTCACGACGTTCTAAACCCAGCTCGCGTACCGCTTTAAT
>JAENXM010000008.1 GCA_016649525.1 Actinomycetota bacterium | reverse complement strand
CAGCCTCCAGCCCAACCTGGCCTTCGTGGCCGCCGATTATAATCGCGGGATGCTGGAGTCGGCCCTCGAGAAAGTGCGTGCGGAGGACTACGGAAACGTTATGCTGGTAAGGGCCGACGCGTGCAACCTCCCATTCGCGGACGGCGCCTTCACGGGTGTCATGACCATGAACGGCATCGATGCGTTTCCCAACAAGTGGAAGGCGCTCGATGAGCTCGTCCGGGTCCTGCAGCCGGGCGGAAAGCTGGCCGGCTCCTGCTGCTGCCGCGGCGAGAGGCTTCTTACAGACATCATCGTGGGGCACGTCGCCACGTGGTTTGGCTGGTTCACCAGGCCGATATTCACCGAATACGAGTTCGTCTACGAGTTGGAGAGCCGCGCCATCAAGAACGTGATAACCAAGAAGGTGGGCCCGATCATGTTCTTCAGCGGCCGCAAGTGCGGATAAACAAATGAAACATAGGTGCCAGGCACCGGTGTTGCATCAGGCGAAGGCCTCGGGGATGTCCTTGAGGGTGGCGTAGCTGAAGACCGGCCCGTCCTTGCAGACGTAGAGGTGCCCGACGTTGCAGCGCCCGCACTTGCCGATGCCGCACTTCATCCGTTCCTCGAGGGTCGTATAGATCTGCTCCGGGGCGAATCCGAGCTTCTCAAGGTTCTGGATGACGAACTTGATCATGATGGGCGGACCGCAGGTCACCGCTACGGCATTCTCCGGGCTCGGCGCGACCTCCATCAACAGGTTGGGTACAAATCCGACGAAGTGGGACCACTCTTCCTCCTCGACGTCGATGGAGAGATGGCAGGCCGTCCCCTCCTGGTTGTACTCGCCGAACTCGTCCTTGAAGCAGTGGTCCTCCTTGGTACGAGCGCCGTAGATCACCTGCAGGTCGCTGTACTTGTCGCGGTTCGAGCGTATGTAGTTGATGACGGGGCGGAGCGGCGCCTGACCGATGCCGCCGCCGACAGTGACTATGTTCTTGCCCTCCCACTCCTCGAGCGGGAACGAGTTGCCCACGGGCCCCCGCACAGTCATGGTGTCGCCGGCCTCGAGCTCGTGAAGGGCACAGGTCACCTTGCCCATGCGCATGATGGAAAAGCGCAGGTAGCCCTCTTCAGAAGGCGCGGAGGAGATGCAGAACATCGACTCGCCGACTCCGAGGCGACCAACCATGGCGCACTGCCCCGGACTGTGGCTCCAGGTGTCCCAGACCTTGTCATCGACGAAGTTGACCTTGAAGGTCTTGATAGCCCTGTCGCCCGGGGTCTCGAACCAGGCGTCCTCTATCTTTACCACATAAGGGAGGTAGGGGTTGCTTTCGTCCATCATGCCGTCTTTTCCTCCTTGACCTGGGCCTCTTTGGATTTCTCGAGTATGTCGAGGATGTCTATGTTCACGGGGCAGTAGTTTATGCATCGCCCGCAGCCGACGCAGGCAATCACGTCGAACTTCGTCGGGAAGTACGAGTACTTGTGGTCGATCCGGTTGCGGGTCCGCTCCTTCCTCGTCGGTCGCGGGTTGTGCCCGGAGGCGTGGACGGAGTATTCCGCGAACATGCAGGTGTCCCACATGCGCGCGCGCCTGCCGTCGAACGCCTCGCACTCGTCCTGGATGTCGAAGCAGTGGCAGGTCGGGCACAGGAAAGTGCAGATCCCACAGCCGAGGCACCTGTCGGAGAACTGCTCCCAGAACGGATGGTCGTAGAGCGAGGGGAGCTTCTCGGGTATCCCGGCGGTATCGATCGAGCGCTGGATCTTTGAAAGCGCGTCATCGGCCTGCTTCTCGGCCGCCTTCTTCTCGGAGTCCCCCGCCGGCTCCAGCACGCTGGAGAGAGCCTTGGCGACCGCGTCACCCCTGTCCGTGATGGTCTTCAGATAGACCGTGTCGCCCAGGTCGAACATGATGGCGTCCAGGTACTTCTCTGACGCAGGGCCGCCGCCCACCGACGGGCAGAAGCAGTTGGCGCACGGGTCGGCGCAGGCGAGGCCCACGAGGGTCGCGCCCTCGCGCCGGTTCACGAAGTAAGGGTCGTTGAAGTCCCAGCGGTAGAGCCTTTCTACGATAGAGTAGGCCTGCGCGTCGCAGGGCCTTATCCCGAATATCAGCCTCTTCTCCTCGGGCGAGGGTACCGTAGCATCAAACTCATTTTGCCCGAGCCGGTACCGGAAAAGGGTCTCGGTCTCGGGGAACATAAGCTCCTTCGGCGGCACGTTCGAGTTAGTGTAGTCGAGGCTTACCTGTGCGGGGTCTGCGACCTCCAGGAACCTGACGACATCCCCTGTCACCGTAGGCGCGAACACCTTGTAGTCGGTGAGGCCGGATAGGACGTCGGCCAGTTTCTCTTTTGCGAACCTGTAATCAGCCATCTCTCACCAACCTACATTATGTACTCTTCGGGGTCCTGGGGATTGTAGGAGGCCAGCAGGGGCTGGGCCTCGGTGTCCACGCCGGGCTCGTAGTCGAAAAGCTCTTTCACGTCGCGCGTCAGCTTGCGGTTCAGCGTCATTATCGGGATGTCCACCGGGCAGACCCGCTGGCACTCCATGCACTCGATGCACCTTCCCGCCAGGTGCCACGCCCGCTGTATGTGGTATGCGGTGTTCTCGCTTATGTCCGTCGAGCGCCTTGTCCACTGGGGCCGCAGCTTTGTGACGATGCACTCGACGCAGTAGCACATGGGGCAGACGTTGCGGCAGGAGTAACAGCGGATGCATTTGCTGAACTGCTCTTCCCAGTATGCCCACTTGTCCGCGGGCGGCTGTTTCTCGAACTCGGCGACGTCGCCGAAGTCGTCGTCCGCGAACTTCTCCACTTCCCCGTCGAGCAGAAAGTCGCTGACGAGCGGGTTGGGATACCTGCATCTCAGGCACTTGTCCATGAGAAGCTCTTCGCGCTTCGCCTCCTTCTTCTCACCGTTCACGGTCAAGGTGACCTTGTCACTGTTGAGAGACACCTCGACGGGAGCAGCGACATCGCCGAACATCGCCTCCGCCTTGCGGTGGTCGATCACCCCGCGGCAGGGGATGCCGAGCACTATCACGTCCTCCCGGTCATACGCCTTCTCCACCAGCTGCTGCACGATAGCGCGGGAGTCGCAGCCCTTGACCATGACCGCAACCTTGCGGGTGTCGGGCTCGGCCCCCCTCGGCACGGGGAGCTTTTCTTCGAGCGTTATGAAAGACGCCGGGTTCTGCACGCAGGTCGGGTCGAAGATGAGCACCTCGGCGTCCGAGGCGTCCTTGATGACGGCGGGCGCGGCCTCGTACCCGTACGTTCCCCGCTTCCAGCCGATCAGGCGCCTCACGTCGTCACGGACGAGGATCTCCTTGGCCTTGTCCTGGAGTTTCTTAGGATCTACCAATTTATCTGCCTCCGTCTGAATTGGTCCATGGGACCCGCTTCCTTCGCCTTGGTGACTGTTTCCTCCACGACGTCCTTGAACTTGGCGCCCTCCGAGGCCGACACCCAGCTCATGTTCACGCGGCCGGGGTCCACCCCTACGTGCTCGAGCAGCTTGTGCATGAGCATGAAACGGCGGCGGGCGTAGTAGTTGCCCTCGAGGTAGTGGCAGTCACCCGGGTGGCAGCCCGATATCAGGACGCCGTCCGCTCCCTGCTGGAGGGCGTTCACCAGGAAGAGCGGGTTCACTCTGCCGGAGCACATCACCCTGATCGTTCTTATGTTGGGCAGGTAGTGCATCCTCGAGGTCCCCGCCAGGTCCGCCCCCGCGTAAGAGCACCAGTTGCAGAGGAACGCCACTATGTTGGGCTCGAATTCTTCGCTCATCACGACTTCACTCCCAGGACTGCTATTTGCGGCAGTATCTGTTCGTCCTTGAAGGACTTTGGTTGTATCGCTCCGGAGAGGCAGGCGGCCGCGCAGCTCCCGCAGCCCTTGCATAGCGCCTCGTTCACCAGGGCCACCTTCACGATGTTACCCATGCGGTTCTCATCGACGAGCTCGATCGCACCGAACGGGCACACCTCGATGCAGAACCCGCAGCCGCGGCACTCGTCGGGACTTACGACGGATACCTGCGCCTCCACCTTCACCTTGCCCGACGCCATGAGAATAAGAGCGCTCGAGGCGGCGCCCTTCGCCTGCGCCACTGTGTCGGGGATGTCCTTGGGACCCTGGCAGCAGCCGGCCAGGTAGATGCCGTCTGATGCTGTGTCGACGGGGCGCAGTTTCGGGTGCGCCTCCAGGAAGAAGCCGTCGGTCGACTGGGACAGCTTGAACAGGTCGATTATCTCCCTGATGTCCCGGCGCGGCTCGAGGCCTACGCCCAGCACCACGAGGTCGGACTCGTGCTCCAGCGGCGTTCCCGTGAGCGTGTCCTCGACCTTTATTATCAGTGTATGGTCGTCGCCCTTGCGGTATATCTCGCTCGGGTTTCCACGTATGTAACGTATGCCCTCTCTGCGCACCCTGTCGTAGAACTCCTCGAAGCCCTTTCCGAACGCGCGCACGTCCATGTAGAAGACAGTGATGTCCGCGTCGGGGAGCTTTTCCTTGATGAGGTGCGCCTGCTTCGCGAGGTACATGCAGCAGACCCTCGAGCAGTACTCGTTCCCCACCGACTCGTCACGGGAGCCCACGCAGTGGATGAAGGCGACCTTCTTCGGCTCATAGCCGCCCTCGCCCTTCTTGTCGCGGCCGACGATGATATTGCCGCCGGTCGGGCCCGAGGCGCTCACAAGGCGCTCGAACTCGAGTCCGGTCATCACGTTGTCGTTGTCGGCATAACCGTACTCGGGCTTGCGGTTGGCGTCGAAGATGTCGTAGCCGGTCGCCACGATGATGGCCCCGATCTCCACCTCGACTATCTCGTCCTGCTGCTCGAAGTCAATGGCCTTTGCCTGGCAGGTCTCGGCGCATTTCGGCCCTTCCTTGCCGCACTTCCCCTTGGAGAGCTGCAGGCAGCGCTCGGGGTCGATGGTGTAGACGGCCGGGACCGCCTGCGGGAAAGGAAGGTACACAGCGGAACGGTTTCCGATACCCTCGTCGAACTCGGAGGGGATACGCCCGGCAAGCCTGCACGCCTCGGCGCAGTCCCCGCAGCCCGTACACTTGTCGAAGTCGACGTACCGGGCCTTCTTGCGGATCTTCGCCTTGAAGTTGCCTACGTAGCCCTCGACCTCCTCGACCTGCGAGTAGGTCATGAGCTCGATGTTTGGGTGGTTTGCGACGTCGACCATCTTCGGCGTAAGGATGCAGGCCGAGCAGTCGAGCGTGGGGAAGGTTTTGTCCAGCTGGGACATGCGCCCTCCCACCGATGGACTTTTCTCAACAAGGTAGACCTTGAACCCGGCCTCCGCGATGTCAAGAGCGGCCTGGATTCCCGCTATACCCGCACCGATTATGAGGCAGGAGGGGGTGACGTCCACTTCCTTCTCCTCGAGCGCCTCGAGCAGGAGGGCTTTCGCCACCGCGGCCTCGACGAGCTTCTTCGCCTTCTCGGTCGCTTCCTCCTTGTCCTCGTGTACCCAGGAGTCCTGCTCCCGGATGTTCGCCATCTCGAGGAAGTAAGGGTTGAGCCCCGCGTCCTTGAGCGTGTTGCGGAAGGTAGGCTCGTGCATCCGTGGAGAACAGGAGGCGACGATGACGCGGTTCAGCTTCTCCTTCTCTATGTCCTCCTTGATCATACCCTGCCCCGGATCGGAGCATACGTAAGAGTAGTCTCGTGCGACCACAACGCCAGGTAGCTTCGAGGCGTATTCGACCACGGCATTAACGTCGACCACGCTGGCTATGTTGATGCCGCAGTGACAGATGTAAACGCCTATCTTTGGCCTGTAGTTCTCCACCATCTATCGGGCCCTCCTTGGGCTTCTAGCCCTTCATCCCCTTGAGCTTGTCGGTAAGGGCCGGCACCACCTTGAAGAGGTCGTCCACGATTCCGTAGTCTGCGTACTGGAATATCGGGGCGTCCGGGTCCTTGTTGATGGCCACGACAAGGTCCGCGCCCTTAATGCCGGTCACGTGCTGGAAGGCGCCGCTTATCCCGACCGCTAGGTAGAGCTTGGGCTTCACCGTCTTGCCGGATATCCCCACCTGGCGGTCCTGGGGCAGCCAACCCGCATCGACGACCGCGCGGCTCGCGGCGAGGTCCGCGCCCATGGCCTGGGCGAGCTCCTCCATGATCGGCATGTTCTTGTCCTCGCGGATCCCGCGGCCGACCGCCACCAGTGCGGTGGACTGGGTTATGTCCACCTCGCCGATGGCAGCTTCCACGTACTCGAGGAACCTCTTCACGGTTATCTCCGTGGTGACCGGGTTGTCCGTTTTAACTATCTCGCCCGACTTGCCGCCCTCGCCCGCCGGCGTGGCGGCCTCGCGGATCGCGAGAACGTAGGTATCCGCGTCCTTGAACTCGATCCTTCCGTCTATCTTGCCGCCGTAATACTGCCGGGTCGCCACCGGCTTGTCGTTCTCGATGGTGACGGCAATGATGTCGGAGGAATAGGGGAGGTCCAGCTCCACGGCGAGAGACGGGGCCAGGTCTGCTCCCTGGCCCGTGTTGCCGATGAGCACGAGCCCCGGCTTCTCGGCCTTGATGAGCTCTACCAGAGCCGCCTGGTAGGCGGCCGAGTTGAAGTTCTCGTACGTCGGGTCGTCCACATATATGACCTTATCGGCGAACGAGGCGCACTTGTCGGCGAAGTCGTTTACGCCGCTTCCGAAGAGCACGGCCGTCACCGGCGACCCCAGACCGCCGGCCATGGTCAGCATCTCGAGGGTGACTTCCCGCAGCTCGTCCTGCCTGTGTTCCGCCAGTACAAATATGTCGCTCATCTATACCAGCCCCTTCTCTTTCAGAATCCCGGCGAGCTTCCCGGAGGTCTCTGCCGCATCGCCTTCCAGCATCTCGGCGAGCTCTCCTACTTCCGGCACCGAATACTGGACCATTACGCTCTTGGAGCCGGCCTCGCCGGCCTCGTCCTCGGAAAGGCCGGTTGCAGCGAGGTCCATGAGCTTGATTTCCTTCTTGGAAGCCGCCCTGATGCCCTTGAAGGACGCGTAGCGCGGCTCGTTGATGCCGGTCTGTATGGTGAGCACACAGGGGGTTTGGATCTCGAGCATCTCCATAATTCCCCCCTCGAGCTCGCGACCGACCTTCAGCTTGCCCTCTTCGACGACCTCTACGCTCTTGACGTACGCCGCGTGCGGAAGGCCCAGTACCTGCCCAAGCGCGACGCCTGTAGCCGTGTAGCCGTCGTCCGTGGCTATGCATCCCGTCATGACGATGTCGTACTCGATGTCCTTGATGGCCGACGCCAGCAGCCTGGCGGTGCAGACGGCGTCCGAGAACTCGAACTTCTCGTCCTCGAGCCGGATTGCCTTGTCGCCGCCCTTGGCGAGTGCCATCCTTATCACCTGGTTGGCGGTCTCCGGCCCGATGTTGACCACCGTGACCTCCCCGCCGTGCTTCTCCTTGAGCAGGATCGCCTCTTCCACTGCGTAGTTGTCCGCGTCGTTGATCACGAAGCTGAATTTGCTCCGCTCAACATCCCTGCCACTGGAGTCGATATGGACTTCAGTGTCGGGGTCGGAAGTGTCGGGTACCTGCTTCACGCAGACCACAACGTTCATCCTACGTCCCCCTTTTCTCGATCGACACTCTTGAAATCAAAACCATGCTCACATCGCTTCGCCGAGGAGCTCCAGTATATCCGCTACCCGCATCTCCTCCTCGAGGCCCTTCACCTTGAGCGCGTCCTCCAGGGTAAGCAGGCAGAACGGACAGGAGACCGCCACGATTTTCGCACCCAGGTCCTTCGCGTCCATGATGCGCGTCTCGGCCAGGCGCTGCTCCTTGGACTCGGATTCCACCCACATCTTGCCGCCGCCTCCCTCGCAGCAGAGGCTCCTCTCGCGGGAGCGGAGGAACTCGAGCGGCTCGACGCCCGGCATCTGGCTCAGGATGTAGCGCGGCTCGTCGAAGATATTGTTCTTCTTGCCCAGGTAGCACGGGTCGTGAAAGACAACGGGTGCGGCGATCTCGTTTTTCAACTCCAGCTTCTTGTCCTCTATGAGCTCCGCGACGAGCTCGGTATAGTGCATCACGGGAAGGTTCAGGTTCTGGTACTCGTTCTTGAAGGTGTTCATGCAGTGCGGGGACAAACAGACGAGGCGGTTGACGTCGAACCTGCCGAAGAGCTCAGTGTTCTCCTCGTCGAAGTACTCGAATAGGCCTTCCTCGCCGAGGCGTCTCGCCTCGCTCCCGCAGTGCTTCTCCTCCACGCCGATGAAACCGTAATCCACCCCGGCGGCCTCCATGACCCTGACCAGGTTCTTGGCGAGCGGCATGATGCGGGGGTCGTAGGCCGCCGTGCAGCAGATGTGTATGAGCACATCCGCTTTCTCTCCTGGCTCGAGGATGCGTACTTTCTCGACCCCTTCGATGCCCTCCATCCAGTCGACCCGCCTGGCGGCTGGCTTCCCCCACGGGTTCCCGTTGTTGAACATGCTCTCGAGGGCGTCCCTGGCCGTTGGCTGGATGTTGCCCTCCTCGGCCCTCATGCTGCGGAGGCCCAGGAGGACCTCGAAGGGGTCCAGGCCTTTGGGGCAGCGCAGCGCGCAGGTGTTACATGTAGTGCAGTCCCAGATCTCCGGCTTCTCGGAGAGCTCCTCGAGGCGGTCATCCTCGATAGTGTCGTTGACGAACTTCCTCACGTTGAGCTCCGTGCGGACCGTCACCGGGCATCCGCCCGTGCATCTCCCGCACTGGATGCAGCCGAGGAGGTCGTATTTCTGCACAAATGTACCCTGTTCAATGCTCATGTTCTACTCCACGTTAGTCTCGGACAAAAGATGGCGCACCCGTTAGGGCGCACCGCGACTTATCATTAAAAACTACCTACGAATTTTATACACAATATCTGCCGGATTTCAAATGACAAAACTTACTAATGACACACTTGGTGCCAGGCACCGAATGTGTCATTTTCAGGTGCCCAGGATGCCTCCCAGGACGCCGCCGGCGCCGCCCCCGCCGCCTTTCTGTCCGGCGAAGCTGGTCTTCGGCGCGACCTCGCTCGGCTGCACGATGACGTAGCCGGTTCCCTGGAAGGCGAGCTGGAACGTCTCCCCGCTCGTGGCGGTTCCGAAGATGCCCTTTAGGCTCGACAGGTTGACATCGGTGTGCACCGCGGGCTCGAGACCGGCGGACCAGGCGATGGTCGCATTGGGGTCCGTGTAGGTCGGCTGGTCGGGCGTGACTGCCAGGGACATCGGTTCGCCCTTGCTTACGAGGGCCAGGTATCCCGTTCCGTTGAGCTCGACGGTGAACATCCCTCCTGCCATCATGCCGGCCGCTCCCTTTATCATCTTTATGTCCCACGCTATGCTAGGGGTGAAGGCGAGCAGGTTGAGGGACTCGACGCCTATCGCCTCGTTGTTCAGGTAGAGAAGGATGATGTCGTTCGCGGCGTCGGCGCAGAAGAGGTCACCGCTGCCGGTCACCTCCATGAGGGTGAACTGCTCGCCGGATATCTGTTTCTTGACCCACTTGCCGGCGCCCCCGCCCTTTCGCGCGAAGTTCATCTGCCCCTGGTAGGCGATCATGGCACCCGCTTTGGTGAGGACCTGCCCGCCGCACGCGTCCACGTTCACCTTGAGGAGCTTCTTGTTCTGCAGGATAAAGGCGTCCTGTACTTCCACTTCCTTGGCCTGTTCAAGAAGGTCGCTCAGCTGAATTGCGCGCTCCATGTCTACCTCCATTTGTTTTGCGGTCAGGTTGTCTGGTCTATCCCCCTAAGAAGGGGGCCCCTACTGTCTATAGTTTCGTTTGTCGTCAACTGCATCACGGTCAGGGTGGAGCCGCAGTCCCCACGTATATCGTGACGGTGCTTCCCTTCTGCGCCGTCGTACCCGATGGCGGGTCCTGGCCGATCACGAACCCGACCTCCGCGGGGTCCGTCGTCTGCCTCTCGACGACCGAGGCCACGAGGCCGGCGTTGGTCAGGGTGGTCTCCGCGGTGTTCTGGCTCGCGCCTATGACGCTCGGCACTGTGACGAGTTCAGCCTTCTTTGCCACGCTTATCACTACTTTGCTCCCCTTCGCGGCTTTCTGTCCCGCCGCGGGATTCTGCTCCGTAACATTCCCCTCCGGCTGCGTCGATGCTACATCCTGGGCTTCCGCCTTGAACCCGGCTTCCTCGAGCTTCTTTATGGCGGCATCCTTCGTCATGCCGACGACGTTCGGCACGACGACCATCTCCGGTCCCTTGCTGATGGCCAGGTCAACGGTAGCCCCCACGGATTCCTTGGCCCCCGGTTCCGGAGATTGCGAGGACACCTTGCCCTGAGGTATGGACGCGCTGAACTCCTCGGTCACATCCCCGACTTTCAGGTTGGCGTTGTCTATCAGCGCCTCGGCCCTTTCGCGCGAGAGGCCGCGGCAGTCCGGGACCGTCACGAGTTCCTGGCCTTTGCTCACGACGACCTCGACAGTACCGCCCTTTGACACCTTGCTCCCGGCCTGGGGGTCCTGGCTGATTATCACGTCCTTGGGCTGCTCCGGGTCGATCACCCTCTTTGCGATCATGAGCTCGAGGCCCATGTCCTTGAGAGTCTTCTCTGCTTCGGTGACCGTCTTGCCGACCAGGTCGGGCACCTTCGTGCCGCCCGCGCTCTTGATTATCGCGTAAGCACCGCCACCCACCGCCGCGATGACTATCAATATTATGAGGACCCACAGCCATGTACGGGACCTTCTGCCCGCCGCCGGGCGCGCCGCGGGTAGAACCTGGGTGGCGCCCCTGGCCGCCTCCTCGGGGGAGAGGACGGGGGTCGCATACACGGGGGCGCCCTCGAGGCAGCGCTCCAGGTCCGCCTGCATCTCAGGGGCGTTCTGGTAGCGGTTCTCGGGGTTTTTAGCCAGCGCCTTCATCACCACGGCTTCGAGCTCGGGCGATACGTCCGGGTTTATCATCGAGGGCGGAAGTGGGTCTTCCCTCACGTGCTTGTAGGCGATCGCCACCGGGCTCTCGCCGTCGAACGGGACCTTGCCGGTCAGCATCTCGTATATGACTATCCCGAGGGAGTAGAGGTCGGAACGAGGGTCCGCGGTGTGCCCCTGGGCCTGCTCGGGGCTTATGTACTGTGCCGTGCCGAGGATCGTGCCGGTCTGCGTCATCGCGGAGCCGCCGGCCGCCCAGGCTATGCCGAAGTCCATGACCTTGATCTGGCTGTCCGGCATCACGATTATGTTCTGGGGTTTGATATCCCGGTGCACGATGCCGTTCGCGTGCGCGGCCTCGAGCGCGCCGCAGATGGCCGCCGCTATCTCGACGGCCCTCTCCGGCAGCAGCGGTCCTCCCCGGAGGATTATGTCCTTCAGGTTGCTCCCCTCGACATGCTCCATCACAAGGTAGTCCAGGTCCTCGTCGATGCCCCAGTCGTAGACGTTGACGATGTTCCGCTGGTTCAGGTTGGCTGCGGCCTGAGCCTCCTGGCGGAAGCGCTGGATGAAGACGGGGTCCTTCGCGTACTGCGGGTGGAGGATCTTTACAGCGACGTGGCGGCCCAGGAGCGTGTCGGTGGCAAGGTAGACATCGGCCATTCCGCCCGTGCCCAGCAGCCGCTCTATCTGGTAACGATTGTTGAGGACATTACCGACCATGAGAGGTGCTTGTCTTTCTTCGTCGTCGAACAGCCACGGTTATATTATGACACATTGGTGCCAGGCACCGATGTTGCAAAAATCATGATTCAAGACCCATTATTTGGCTTCGAAGAAGACGTCGGCGGGATTGCCGCAGACCGGGCACTTGTCCGGGATGCTGCCGTCTGCGACGTAGCCGCAGACGTCGCATATGTAGTATGTGGGCTCTTCCTCGGCGAGCATGTGCTCGAGCGCTTTCTCGTATAGCTTCTCGTGCACCTCCTCGACGTCGCGCGCCCAGGTGAACATCCTTGCGGTGTTCTCGTCGCCCTCGCTCTCCGCCTGCGCGATGAAGCTGCCGTAGGACACACCCGCTATCTTCTGCTCGCGGGCGAGCGAGTCGGAGAGGTTGGTCTCGGTGTCCTTTATCTCGTGGAGCAGCCGCAGGTTGTTGCGCGCGTGTATGCCTTCAGACTCCGCGATGGCGTGGAACAGCCTGGCAACGCCGGGGTACTCCTCTTCCTCAGCTTTCCCTGCGTATACCTTGAGGCGCACGCTCGCCTTCGACTCCCCCTCGTAGGCCATGTGAAGGTTATCCTTCGTCGTGTTGTCGGCCACCGATAACCACCTCCGCTCCGCTTGCAGCCTTTCTACCCGGCCGGCTTTTTCACGTAAACCTTTATCTCGCCCTCGGCCTCCTCGAGCCCCAGGTACTCGTTGCCGGTCTTCTTCGCCCAGGCCGGCATGTCGCTCTTGATACCGGTGTCGTCCGAGAGGACCTCTAGGACCTCACCGGGCGCCAGCTCCTTGATCTTCTGGGCGGTCTTGACTATCGGCATGGGGCAGTAAAGCCCGATGCAGTCGAGGGTATGGTCAGCGTCCACCTTGACACCTCCAGGGTCTTTCTCCGGTCAGATGAAGAGGTTGACCTTCCCCTCCGATGCGAGGGAGAGGTAGGTCGCTGCGCCCACAAACTCGTCCACGTCGCCTACGAAGTCGTCCTCCTCGAGCCCCATAAGCGCCATCGAGGTCGTGCAGGCCACGAAGCGTACACCCTGCTCCTTGGCCAGCGCCATCGACTCGGGCAGAGAGGGCATCTTGTACTTCTTCATGAGCGACTTTATCGTGCCCGTCCCGGCGCCGAGCATGTTCATCTGGGACAGCTTCAGGTGGTCCGCCCCGCCCCGCTTCATGATGTTCATCATCCACTGCATGAAGCCCTTGTTGCCGCGGGAGAGGCTTCCCTTCTTGACGACGCCCAGCCCCCAGAAGGTGAAGAACATCGTCACGTCCATGCCCATGGAGGCGCCGGTGTTGGCGAGGTTGAAGGCGGCCAGCGCCTTGTCGAACTCACCGGAAAACACGATTATCGTCATACTTTCTTCGCTCATCGGGATCGCCCCCTGGCGTCGTTCCGTTTACTTGGGCGGCTCCCCGCAGTGGGGACAGGTCTCGACCCCTTCCCGAACCGGCTCACTGCAGTGGACGCAGTCAACTATGACCGTCTTGCAGCCGACGCAGAACACCGCGGTCTCGTCGATTTCGGCATCGCAGTAGGGGCACCTGCACTTTTCCGCCCCGGTCTTTTCTGCATCTTGCATCTTCAGCTCTCCTTTTTCTTGTTTCTGTAATCCTCGATGGCTTTGTGGAGGGCGTCTGCACCCAGGTTCGAGCAGTGCATCTTGTTGTCGGGGAGCCCGCCGAGCTGGTCGGCGACGTCTTTGCGGCCGATTTGCATCGCTTCGTCGAGCGTCTTACCTTTCGCCATCTCGCTCACCATGCTCGATACCGCGATGGCGGCGCCGCACCCGAAAGTCTTGAACTTGACGTCGTTCAATCTGTCTTCGTCGTCCACTTTAACGTAGAAGGTCATCATGTCGCCGCAGACCGGGTTCCCGACCTCGCCGATCCCGTCGGCGTCCTCGATCTCCCCGACGTTCCGTGGGTTCATGAAATGGTCCATTACCGTCTCACTGTACGTCGCTATTTTGATCACCCCCTGATTTGAGGAACTTGTCGTATAGAGGGGACATCTCCCTCAGCCTCTGCACTATCGGAGGCAGAACCTCCAGTACGTAGTCTACATCCTCGGGCTTGTTGTCGAGCCCGAAGCTGAAAAGTAAAGACCCCCGCGCGACCTCGGCCGGTATCCCGCACGCCGACAGTACATGCGAGCCCTTGAGCGCCCTCGAGGTGCATGCGGAGCCGCTCGAGACCGCGATCCCCTGCATGTTCAGGAAAAGAAGCATCCCCTCGCCCTCGATGAACTCGACCACGAAGCTCGCGTTCCACGGGAGCCGCCTGGCCGGGTGGCCCGTGAGATTCAGATGCGGGATCGCGGCCGGTAGCTTCTCGATGAGGGCGTCCCTCATGGAGGAAAGATAGGCCGCGCGCTCATCCATGTGCTCGGCCGCGAGTTCTGCCGCCGTCCCCATGCCTACTATCCCCGGGACGTTCTCGGTCCCCCCCCTTCTTCCGCCTTCCTGGACGCCGCCGTCCAGCAGCGGCATCATCCGGAGTCCCTTGCGCACCCAAAGGGCTCCGACACCCTTCGGGCCGTACATGAGGTCGGAAGCGAGTGAGAGCGCGTCTACACCCAGGTCGTTCACGTCCAGCGGGATCGAGCCTGCCGCGGCCACGGCGTCGGTGTGGAAGGGGACACCTTTTGCTTTAGCGATTTCTGCGATCTCCTCGATCGGCTGGACAGTGCCCGTCTCGCCGTTCGCGGTCATTATCGAAACGAGGACGGTGTCCTGCCTTATTGCTGCCCTGACCTCTTCGGGGTTGACCATCCCGTACTCATCGACCCCCACGGTCGCCACCTCGAAGCCCGACTTCTCGAGGGTGCGGGCCGAGTGCATCACCGAGAAGTGCTCAATCGCGGAAATGACCAGGTGGTTCCCCTTTTTCTTCGCCGCTCCAGCGATACCCTTAACGGCCGTGTTGTTCGCCTCGGTACCGCAGGAGGTGAAGATTATCTCCGCGGGGTTCGCGCCGATGAGGGCGGCCACCTTCTCCCGTGCCGCCTCGAGCGCTTCGCGGGCGGAGTCACCCCATCCGTGAAGCGACGAAGGGTTGCCGAAGCCATCTCGCAGCAACGGCTGCATCGCGTCCACTACCTCGGGTAGCACCTGTGTGGCCGCGTAGTGGTCGAGGTAAACCTCGGGCATCTTTCACCTCCTCGATATTTCGAGACTTGCCTTGTCTAATTCTCTACTGCATTGGTAGGGTTAGATTATACCGCATACTGTTAGACTTCCATGATAACGGTCAATTCTTATGCTTCCATCAGGAGTTTAACGCGGTCAGGGGCGAAGGTCCTACAGGTTGTCGAAGTACCGCATCAGGGCTTCCCTGTCCAGTATCACAAGCTGCTTGTCCTTGATGCCTATCACGTTCTCCTTCTTGAGCCGGCTCATCACCCGGGAGACGGTCTCCTCGGTAGAGCCTATCAGCCCCGAGATGTCGCGGTTGGTGAGCTGGGGAATCACCCTCTCGCCGCAGTTCTCAATCCCTGTCTCGTCGATGGACTTCAAGAGTATGCAGGCGACGCGCCTCTCAACCCTCTCCCCGGCGATGCAGCGGGCCTTGGCGTAGGAATGGTCGAGCTTCCGCCCTACGAACTCTACGAGATAGTCCCTGAAAGCCGGGTCGGCATCCAGCAGGGGTAACAGGTCGTCCCTGGATATCTTCCAGAGCAGCGCTTCCTCCCTGATGACGGCCGAGAAAGGATACACCTCCTGGCCGTAGATGATGCCCTCGCCTAGGATGTCACAGGGAAAGAGGAAGTGGAAGATATAGACCTTTCCGTCGCCGTGGACGACGTTCGCCTCCGCGACGCCCGATTCGACCAGGTACAGCGTTGAAGCCGGGTCGCCGTCGAAAAAGACGAACTGGCCGCGCTCCAGCTTGAACGGACTGAACTTGGACCTCGCCTTCTCCCGGAGGCCCTTCTTCAGGTGCCCCAGGAAGTCATCGAGGTTATCCGTCTTATTCATAGCCCCGCCTTTCCGCTTGCAGACCACCTGCCGTTTTCCGTGACTATTTTATAACCCAATTCGTTGATTTGGTACCGTACTGACAAGGCAGCTTACGTCCACTCCTACCGCGCACCCCTGAGTCTAGACTGGACCGACTCACTTGTAAGCTCTTTGAGGGCGTCCGCGGCTATCCATCTCGCGCTTTTCGAGTCGAGCTTCTGGATCTCCTTCGCCGTCTTTATTGCCTGCTTGTTAAGAGCGAGGTTGCGTTTGCCTATCTGCCGGAGCGACCAGTTCACCGCCTTCTTGACGAAGTTACGCCCGTCGGTGGCTTCTCTCTTTATTACGGGCAGGAACTTGATGAACTCCCGGTCGGCGGCATTCTTGTCGCTCCAGGCGAGGCGCGACATCAAAGCGAACCCGGCCCTTTTGACGAACTCTTCGTCTTTTGAACTCCATTCGTAGCACTTCTGGTATGCGAACGGGGTCAGCCAGAAGAGGTTCATGCAGACCTGGTCGCATACGTCCCAGGAGTCGAAGTCACGAGCCCAATTATACATCTGTTCTTCATCGACCGCTTTGGGATCGTCGACCATGCCCGCCAGAATCCTCGCCTCGTGGATGCCGGAAGCCCAGAGTTCACCGGCTAACTTGTGGTCCTTGCCGATTTCCTTGGCCAGCTTTCTGAGATTTGGGATAGAGACACCGAGAGTGTTCTCCGGGTTTATCCCGAAAAGCGACATGCCGTCAACGGCTTCGGGGTCAGATAGTGCCTTTAGTCTTTTAATGACATCCTTACCCTGCATACCTGTCACCGGGGTCAGAAAACAAGCTGGTCGGGGTGGTCGGATTTGAACCGACGACGTCGCTTCGCTCCTCAAGGGGGGACTCGTCCCCCCTATGACGCTCGCCAGTCTCGATGCTGGCTTCGCTGTACCCCCCATGAGTGAAATAATCCCGGGGGGCACACCCCCCCGGTACCCCCCTCGTCGGCTCGTATTATCGCCTAAGGCTGGTCGGGGTGGTCGGATTTGAACCGACGACCTCAGCGTCCCGAACGCTGCGCGCTAACCTGGCTGCGCTACACCCCGACATGTCTTATTGGATGTGTTTGCGGATAACAGTATAACTCAACGGCAGCGGCTTGGTGTCAGTCGAACACCGTCGGGATCGCCTGGACGACTTCGAAGGTCTGCTTGAAGCCCTCGGCGTGCTTCAGCATGGCGGCCATGTTCCCGGTCAGCTTGACCTTACCGGACATGAGCGCGTTCATGGGGTCGAGCTCCCCGAGGGTCATCGACTTCCAAACGTCGTAGTTCGCGCGGATGATGTAGTCCATGGAGCCGGGGTCCGTCATCTCACCGTGCTCCTCGATGACGCCCTCCTTGAGGGAGACGAACTTGGGCGGAATATCCGGGCGGTCGGTGAACTCGTAGGCGACCTTCGCGGTCAGGTCTTTGAGAGCCTCCTTCAAGGCCTCGTTCTTGTTAAAGATATCAACATAGATGCCGAGCCATTCCATCGAGCCGAAAGCGACTTCGTCCGCCACGTTTACCTCCTTGGTCAGCGCTCACTCAAGCGACATTAACACCAGGTCCGTTATGTCGTAGATGTCCATCCCGGCGGCCGTGGCCTCGATGACGTCCGCAAGGTTTCCCTCGCAGAACGGGCAGGCCGTCACCAGGGCGCCGGCCCCGGTTTCCTTTGCCTCGTTGATTCTTTCCTCTCCGATCCAGGCAGCGAAGTCTGGATACGTGGTCTTAACACCCGCGCCCGCCCCGCAGCACCAGCTCTTCTCGCGGCTGCGCGGCATCTCGACGAGCTCCACCCCGGGGAGCGCATCCAGTATCCTGCGCGGTGCGTCGAAGATGTCGCTGTAGCGGCCAAGGTGGCACGGGTCGTGGTAGGTGACCTTGAGGTCGAGGTTCCTTATCGGCTTTATCTTCCCTTCCTGGATGAGTTGGTCAAGGTACTCGACCACGTGCAGGACCTCGAAGTTGCGCCGCTTGATCTTCGGGTACTCGTTCTTCATCACGCTGTAGCAGCCAGAGCAGCTCACGAGGACCCTCTCGACCCCGAGCTCGTTCAGCATGTCTATGTTCTCCGAGGCGATCTCCTTGAAGACGTCCGCCGCGCCGAGGTTGTAGGAAGTGGCCCCACAGCATATTTCGTTCTTGCCGAGCGTCCCGAAGTCCTCTCCCGCCGCCTGGAGGAGCTTCACCGTGTTAAGGGCGAAGTGGGTGCGCTCTGGTATCATCGCGGCGGTGCAGCCCACGTAATAGAGCGTATCCACTTTCTCCTTGGCAGCGTCCCTGATATCGAGCCCCTTCGCCCAGCGGTACCTCATCGCCTTCGGCTGCTGGTAGGGGTTGCGGTAGTTGACGGTGCTCTTGACGACGGCCTGGGCGTCTCCCGGTGGTCCTCCCATTTTTTCGACCACCTCGCGCCTGACCAGGCGCGCGATCTCCGTGGGGTCCTGGTCTGTGGCGCACTGCTCCGCGCATGAACGGCAGAGCGTGCAGTGGTAAAGGACTTCGGCGAGCTCCTCGTCCGGCTCGAGCGCGCCCTCGAGCAGTCCCTGGGCCAGGTAGCACTTTCCGCCGCCGGAGTACGCGAAGAAACCGTAACGTGTGTAAGCCGGGCAGAGCTTGAGGAAGCCCTCCTCTCCCGGGTGCATGTTGGCGGTGCAGATCTTGCACTTCGGGCACGTGTACATGAGCATCTCGAGAGGCAACGTCATTGTTACCACCCCCCCTCGTACATCTTCAGTCCGGGGTTCAAGATGTTGTTCGGGTCGACCACCTTCTTTATGCGGCGCATCAGCTCACCGAAGCCCCCGGCCTTATCCACATAGTTATGGATGCCGTCGTAACGGATCGTGACCGCCCCGTAGCGCTTCATCCCTTCCTCGATGTACTCCCGGTAGATCTCGACCGCCTTCTCGTGCTCCTTCTCGTCGACCGGGTCTACGAAGGGGGTGATGCGCAGGAAGATGCTCCTTCCCTGGT
>JAENXM010000200.1 GCA_016649525.1 Actinomycetota bacterium | reverse complement strand
GGTGACCATCTCCTTCTTCTTGCTCATGTTCTTCATGTAGCACTCGAGGCGGAAGTGGCCGCTCTTCCCAGATATGTCCTCGAGCTTAACCTTCTTGCCGTCGAGGTAGTAGGTGTACTTGACCTCGAGGGGCATCTTCTCGAGCATGGAGCTCTCGGTGATGTCCTCCTTGGCAAGGATGTTCTGTGTGACGACGTTCCTCACGTCGGTGGACCCGGTGCCCTCCAGGCCCTTCCAGATGATGGTGTCGTCCTTCACCTCGGGGGCTGCGAACCCCCTCGTGTTGATGATCTTGGGGGGCTTTGAGATACCCTCTCCCAGGGTCCTCTCCACGTCCACCGTGCCGTCGCCCTTGAGGGCCATCCAGTCGATTACCCTCACGTTCTCGGGCTCGCCGGAGGGATTGAGCTCCGCGACGATGAACTGGTGGTCCTGTACCTCCACGCTGCCGGTGTTCTGGGCCAGCGAGCCGCCCCCAAGGTTCATGAGCGGAAAGACGAGGGCAAGTAGAAGTGCGCAGGCCAGTATCTTGGTGATGTTCTTCTTGTGTCTACTCATCTTGCTCTTCCCTCCTTTCCTACTCTAAAGCCGCCGTCTTGGCGGTTCCCAACAGGGGTGTGGCCACGAGCGCCCCGAGCAGCAGTCCCACGATGAGTGAGAGGAGCGTCCCGCAGAGGGCGGTGATGAGCTTGGGTATCGCCCACACCACGTATGTGCTCAAAAGGTAGTCGTAGTGGAGCACGGCGCCCATCATGCAGCCCCATCCCACGATGGTCATGGGGAACATGTCTTTCATGCGGGGCACGCTCACGAGCGACCCGATGAGGATGAGGATGCCCCCCGCCAGCGCCACCGAGATGGTGGCGTTCATGGGGAGGACGAGCATGGAGAGGTAGAAGGTGATGACGCCTAACAGGACGCCCAGTACCCCTCCCAGGACCATCCATGGGAGCTTCCTGGGCACAGAGCCCGAGGCCACGTACACGGCGAAGGCCACGAGCGCCGCCCAGTAGCCGTCACCCCCGATGTAGCGGTAGACCCATATCCAGAAGAAGGCCACCACCGCCAGGACCACCGCGAGGATCAGGCTCTTCTGATACCCCTTTAACCTTTCCAAGTAACCTCACCCCTATTCTTAGGAACCAAAAAGGCCGTCTATTGATAACCCCTGCTTGAAAGCAAAGAGCAGGTGGAAAAGATGGTTGGGGACAGGTAATGACAGCCGGTGGCTTCGAAACGGACCCGCTTGATTACGACGTCGATAACACCGCGCATCGTGCCGTCCCAGGTTTGTGGCGTTCTCTTTCTTCCCCAATTTTAATATATATCCTTGTTAATCACAAAATCAAGGACAATTATAACTTCAGGTTCCCTAAATAAGCCATACAGGAACCGATTCCTGAAGTCTATACTTATTTTTAAGTCATTTCTTTGTTGTGGCACGCATTTCCTTGCTTCTCAGGCATAAAAAGCCTCAAGGCGAGTGCCCCACAGGGTCTATATATATCAGAGCGCGGTTTCTGGTGTCAACGAAACAACAGACTTGGATTGGGGCGGTCTGGCGGGGCATCAAGGGGGCCCGCCGATTGGCCCCCTTTCATCGAGCCCAAAGGAGCCCGGGTCGCCGTGCACCCTCAGTGAAAGCGTCGGTAGGGATAGTGTAGAATTGCCCGGGCGAGGTTCCTGCCTCGCCGCGCATCCAAGCAGTAGGGGTCGGGTATGATCGTTGACATGCACGTACACACGAACGTCTCTTCGCGCTGTTCGTCGATCAAGCCGCAGGAGCTTGTTGACAGGGCCCGCGAACTGGGACTGGACGCGGTCGCCGTCACAGAGCATTCGACCCACAAGGGAGCGCAGGTCGTGCACGATTTCGCCCGGGAGAGGGGGTTCAAGGTCTTCCGCGGCATGGAGGTCTACACAGAGCTCGGGGACATGCTCGTCTTCGGCTGGGAGGAGCACGTCCGTTACTACCTTTTCCCCTTCAAGGACCTGAAAAAAGAGGTGGAGGAGCGGGGCGGAATCATCATCCCAGCGCACCCGTGCCGCGGTCTCGACGTTCGCCACAAGCACCGGCAGGAGCTCGCCGGGGAGCTCCTCGAGGCAATCGTCGCAATCGAGACCCGAAACGGCCTGATCACGAAGAAGGGTAACGACCAGGCGGAGCGTATCAGGAAGAAGTACGGTCTTTTCGGGATCGGAGGGAGCGACGCGCACCACGTGAGCCACCTGGGAAGGTGCCTCACCGTCTTCGAGGACGAGCCCGGGGACGACAAAGAGCTGATAGAGGTGCTGCGCGGCGGACGGTATCACGCGGCTTATTTCGAAGAGGTAATGGGGAGCGAATAAACTGTACTACCGCAGTCGGTTGTCTCACGTGTTTATCGTGATAATCCTTGCAGTAACGGTCATCGCCCCCGGGTGCGGCAGGGGGGCTATACGGGAACAGGGCGCCGTTACCACGAGTCCACTTCGGGACGTCAGGTTCTTCGCGTATCAGCTTCAAGGCCAGGACGAGAGCGGCAGTATCGGCAGGCTCGCTGATTCCCGTTACGACCTCCTCGTGATAGACCAGACGAGGAGCTTGAAAGGCGAGGAAGGCTATGACAGCGCGGCCGATGTCGCGCGGCTCAAGGGAAGCGAGGGCTCGTCCGGCGGGAAGAAGGTCGTCGTTTGTTACCTGGACGTCGGGGAGGCGGAGAGCTACCGATGGTACTGGCGGGATGGCTGGCGTGTGGGAAGCCCCGAGTGGATAGTCGCTCCCGACCCCGACGGCTGGGACGAAAACTACCCGGTCAAGTTCTGGCGGCCCGAGTGGAAGAGGATAATGAACGAGGCGGTGGACCGCATAATCGAGGACGGCTACGACGGCATCTACCTCGACTGGCTGGAGGTTTATTCTTTCGAGCCCGTCGCGGAGGCGGCAAGAAGTGAGGGGTTGAATGCCAGGGATGAACTCGTGGAGTTCGTACGGGAGCTCACGGTGCGTGCCGGAACAAAGAGCCCGGGTTTTCTTTGCATCGCGCAGAACGCCGCGGAGCTCGGAAGCGATCCCGAATACGTCGAGCTCTTTGATGCCATCGCCCAGGAAGGCGTCTGGTACGAAGGGGGCGGCGACCCGGACACGGACGAGACCCCCGGTGACGTGTCGGTCGATCCCGAACTGACGCGCGAACTGCTCGGTGACTTGAGGCTATGGCAGGAGCGCCGGAAGCCCGTATTCGACGTCGAGTACGCACAGGAGTCGTCGAGCGTCAATCGGGCTTATGCTCTCGGAGAGGAGCACGGGTTCAAGACATACGTGACACTCCGCGCGCTCGACGCCCTGTCGAAGACGCCCCCTCCCGGCTACTGATACTTTACTCATTTAGCCCGGCCTCGATTCAACGATTTAGCCCGGCCTCTCAGGCCGGGAAGACGTAAGGCGTATGATTTTAGACCGGCCTCTCAGGCCGGGAAGACGTAAGGAAAATCAAGTTGAATGAACCGGATATTCCCAGAACACGGGGGTGTCCAGCATATCCAGGTCGAGTGTGTATCTTATTGCTGCGGAGGAAAACCTGTAGTCGATAGGGTTCTTCGCGAGTCCGGCCCTGACAGGATTGTTCTCCAAGTATTCAATCTCCCGCAACAAGACGGTACTGCGTTCGATAGGCCTCGCAATATATCCCGACTGCCAGATGTTCCCGACCGTTCCTTCTGTCCTGTTTATCTC
>JAENXM010000054.1 GCA_016649525.1 Actinomycetota bacterium | reverse complement strand
CTTGTGACAGCCGCGCCCCCTCGCCTCCTCCAGGCTCCAGCCGGTCAAGAACTCCGCGGCGGGGTTCACGAGAAGGACCTTCATGTTCCTGTCTATGAGAAAAACGGCGTCGGGGGCCGCGCGCAGGATCGCCTCGCTCCTTTCCCTCTCGCGGTACAGCCTCTCGTTCATCTCGGCATTCCTTATGGCCAGCTGCTGCTCGAAGAGTTTCTCCTGGAGCCTCCTGTTCTGTATCGCTACCGCCGCCTGGCGGGCCAGGGATTCCGCCAGGGCGATGTCGTCACCAGTGAACTTCGCCTCTCCCCTGGTGAACTCGAGGCTCATAAGGCCTATCAGCTCTTCCTTCACGTACAGGGGGACCTGCAGATAGGACTCGACACCGGGCCCGCGAAAGATCCGGAACTCGAGGCTGGGCTCCTCCTCCATGGCATCGACCACGACCGGCTTCCGTTCACGCACCGCCCGGGCGGTCGCGGCCCCGAGCTCGGCCATCGGTATATTGAACTGGTGTAAGAGCCACGATTGGAGCGTGCTGCGTCCGTATCCGGCCACGAAGTTCAGTGAGCTGGTCCCACTGTTGTAGAGAAACAAGGAGCACCGGTCCACCCCGAGCGCCGCCGCCGTCTTCTCCACTATCGTCTGCAGAAGCTCGTCCAGGTCCCTGGTCTCGCTCACGGCCTGGGCCACCTCTGTCATGATGGTCGCCTGGCGCCTGCGCTTCCTCTCCTCCTGGAACGAGCGGGCGTTCTTTATCGCTACACCGGCCTGGGGGCCGAAAGCCATGAGCATCGTGATGTCCCGGTCCGTGTATCCCCTGGGTGCCGTGTCATACAGCTCGATGACGCCGATGGGCTCCTCGTTCACGGTGATGGGTATGGACAGCGCGGAGCGTATCTTCCGGCCTCCCGCTGCCCTCGGCAGCTCAAAGGCGGCGAGCTCGTCGTCCTTCGCCACCACGTATTCATTACGGCGGATCGCCACTCCGGAAAGGCTCGTTTTCACGGGCACCCTATCCCTGTGGGTCCAGGTGCGGGAAAGACCGGTATCGGCGACAGGCTCCAGATAATTCTTGGTGCTGTCAAGCAGCATGACGGCGCCCATCCCCGACTCCATAAGTCCCGTCGCCACCTCGAGTATCTGCCCGAGTACCTTCTCAAGGTCGAACGTCGAGCCGATTACCTGCCCCAGGTTTGACAGGGCGCGGAACTCCTCGAGCTGCCTCCGGCCGGCTTCTGTTTCCTCCTTCACGTACGCCCTCCGGAGGGAGCGCCTTACCAGCTTCCCGAAACGGTCCCTCATTTTGCCGAGCCCTATCCACGCATAAGGGGAACGGCCTCCGGGTAACAGTGCTTCGGTGAGCTTCTCCCATACGAACGTCTCCGCCGCGTCAAACCCGTCGAAAACCGCCGGCAGCAGCATCCCCTGGCTGGCCCGCTTCCTCCCGATGTCGTCTGCAACGTTCTTTATGTGCTTGACCGGCAGTTCATCAGCTTCGTAGTACTCTATGGATAACTGCAGGAACTCGCGGAAGGACTGCCGCACGTCCTCAAAGACTTCCGCGGGAAGGTCGTCGTAACCGGGCACAGTACCCTTCAGCACTCGATCGATCTGTTCGATCAGGTAACCTTTGCGCGCGCGCAAGAACCCGGCGACCTCGCGCTTGAGATCCATGAAATCGCCCTGTTCTCCCCCAGGAGTAATCTTGTGGCCGGTACCGGGTTCGTCATTCATCGGTATAAACATTATAGATTATCCGGGAGACCGAGCATCCCGTGACTATGGCCCGGCCTGATAACGCCGGGGTAAAAAGGCCCTTCTTACGCTCATCTGTGAACAATACCAGCCGGAATCTTGGATTCACCCATCCTTTCGGATATATTGTTCGCAGGTGATATTTCAAAGCGCCGGACCATCGAGAAAACAAGGGGGTACTTACCTTGGCGGCCAAGGTCTTCCAGATTATCGGCATCGTTGCCCTTGTACTGTTCGTCCCGATAGGGGTCATTGTCCTGTACATGGCAGGCAGGTTGCTCAAGAAGGTTAATCGTTCTCTCAGAGAACGTGCCGGCGGCATACGGAAGCAGGTGGACGCCTCCCTGAGCGGGATAGATGCAGCCCAGGACCAGCTAGCCGCTTTATCCACCGTCAGCGCATCCGTGAAAGCCGGGATGGACAAAGCTATAGAGGCGGCCGACAAGGCGGTGGGCTTCCTGAAGTCAGCCGCTTTCCAGGCCGGGCTGCCCGCGGCCATCTGGGTCATTTTCCTCGCGGTGACTCTCCCGAGGGGTCTCGTCAAGCGCAGGAAGAAAAAGAAAAGCAAGGTAGAACCCATCCCGCCGCCGTCATGGGAGAAAGAGGAGAGCTAAAGGTGGTATCAAGTTGCTGAGGTTAGGGAACCCCGACGGATCCTACGATATCATCGAGACGACCCCCGAGAACACACAGCGGGTACTGGCGAACGAACCTCTCTACGCCGCCGACACCGACGACCCGAACTTCATGGCTCCCGACGAGATAAGAGCCCTGCAAAACGGGAACCTCAGGCGCCAGCTGGAGCGGGTCAAAGACGGGAGCGCCTACTACAAGGGACTCTTCAAACGGGAGAAGATCGACCCGGACAAAATCGAGACGGTCGATGACCTGGTCCGGCTTCCGCTCACTAGCAAGGCGGACTACATGAGCGATCCGGAGGCGTTCCGCCTCAAGCTCTCCAATCCCACGCTCTACGACTGGCTGTGGGATGTCACGTACACGACGGGCACCACCACCGGGATCCCAACCCCTTTCTACAACACCATCCTCGACGCCTATGCGACCTACCGGCTGATCTTCCGCGCCATAAAGATCGGCGGCGGGCTGTCTACCACGCGCGTCGTCAACCTGTTTCCACTGGGCCCCATACCCCATATCGGTTTCTTCCGGGCCCGCGACATAATCGCGATGATGCCTTACGGCCAGGGCTCGTTCGCCTGTACCGGCATGCCTCACCCCGAGTTCAAGATACACCGCTCGCTGGATTACGCCGTCGAGCTCATCGAGAAGATCGAGGGACAGGCGCTTGTCGGCATAGCGAGCTTCATACGGCGCGTGATAATGAAAGCGGAACAGGAGGGGCGTGACTACTCTCAAGTGCACGGGGTCGAGTTGCTGGGTGAGGCCGCCCCGAAAGGCATGCGGGACGACGTCCGCAGGCGCCTCGAGAACATGGGGGCGGACAGGCCTTTCATCGCCAACTCATACGGGTTCACCGAGATGCAGGGGGCGATGTCCGAGTGCGAGGAGTTCAGCGGCTGTCACAACCCCGACGACGGCCTTTACTTCTTCGAGGTCGTCGACGAGAAAACGCTCGAGCGGCTCCCGGACGGCGAGGTGGGCCTGCTGGTGATAACCCATCTCAACCGGACGGGGACAGTGCTCCTCCGGTATGTCGTGGGGGACTATGCCGCGATCACGCACGAGCCGTGCCCCTTCTGCGGAAGGACCGGCACGCGGACACAGATCACGGTGGGGAGCACCTACGCTACCAGGACCAGCGAGCTGGTCAACCTGAAGGGTACCCTCATCAACCCCGAGATACTGAGGGACGAGATAGCGAACACGGCCGGTATCGCCGAGTACCAGGTCGTTTTCACCAAGAAAGACCCTTCCGACCCTTATTCACCCGACGAGCTCGTCATCAGGGTAGGGAAGCTTCCCGACAGGTCGGAAAAGGACATCGAAGAAGAGCTCCAGCAGAGGATACTGAGAGCGGTCGAGATGAGGGCGAGGATAGAGTTCGCGGAGCTCTCGGAGATATTCGACCCCGACGAATCCCTCAAGGCCGTCCGCATCGTGGACCTTCGCCCCAAAGAATAAGCCCTCCGTCCGGAGGGGCAAAGTTAAAGGCCAGGCCATAACTAAACTGGCTATCCTTGTGATCGGCTGTAAGTTGCCGTCCTCTTTAGTTAGGGACTGGCCTGAATCTAACTATATACCCTTCGTCAAGTTATTTCCAGACTGAAGTTTTACATCCTCCCGAAATCCTATACGTGAAGCTCGCGCTTATCCACCACCCAGTCGGCCTGGAGACCGGTGCGCTCGAAGAGGCGCTGCTCGATCTTCTCCGGCTGCTCTATCACTACCTCGTCCGGCGATATCTCGGTGTCGACCTTGACCTGTTTGGTGATGTTCGTTTTCACAACCTCCTCGTCCGCGCCGGGCTTCAGGCAGGCGTACACGATGACCCGGTCGCGGCTGGTGATGTCCTGTTCGTCCTCCTTGGTGACGATGACCTGGAACGACTCGACCCCGTCGACCCTGCGGATTGCGTTCTGGAAGTTCATGAGCGGCACCCTGGCGCCCTTGATCTTCGTGAAGTCGCGGGCCGCCCGGCCGATCGGCGGCCTCAGGATCGGCATCGTCAGCCCGCACTTCGAGCACTTCTCCCATACGACCCCGCCCTCGATGAGGTCGCCCATCCAGTACCGCAGGAGAACGGTCCCCCGCCAGTCTATATGGCTGAAGGCAAGCACGCCGGGCTCGCCCCAGGGAACCGGCTCCTTTGTCTCGGGGTCCAGCACCTCCCAGTAGTAGAACTCGGGATTGAGGTGGAGCTTGGTCTGCTCGTCGCATTCGAAGAAGGCGGCCCGTAGCTCGGTGGAGCCGTAGCCCTCGATGATCTTGATGTCGGGGGAGCCGATCTTCTCGAACTGGTCCTTGAGCTTCGCGCGGTACTCCTCGCTCAAGGGCTCCGCGGCGAGCACCGCGTACTTCACCGGGTCCGGCTTCATGGCCATCCCCCCCTCGATCATCTCAGCGGCGGTCTTGAGCCAGTAGGTCATGTAGGAGGGGATGGCGATGTACATGTCGAACGGCAACAACCCGGCGATCAAGACCTGACTCTCGGTGGGGATCGCCTTGCCCCCGCACGTGTGGAAGATGCCCGCCCCGTTATCCACGGTTAACTCGGCGAAAACCACCTGGAAGAAGTCGAGGTGAGGAAGCCCCGGGAACATGTTGAGGCCCCGCATGTTGGGCTCCCAGCCGAACAGGTAGAGCATCCCCGCGATGTACGGGATGACGTTCTTGATATCGTGGTTGGTGTAGGTGGCCATGCTGGGAAGCCCCGTGGTGCCCCCGCTCATGTGGTAGTGGATGGGATTCCACTCGCCGAGTGCGGTCTGGGCGACCCGGTCGTGGAACGAGCGGGGCTTTCCGTACAGGTCGCGGATATACCGGGTGGTGAGGGTCTTCCACATGTACTCCAGCTTCTTGGAGGTTGAGAGTTCCGCCACATCATAGTCGGACTCCCCGACCTTGGGCTGGAGGATAAAGGCCTTCTGGTCGGCTATGGTGTCCTCCTTGGTGGTTATCGGGATCCTGCGCAGGTCGTCGTAAGTCTGCAGTCTCGACGGGTCTATCTTGTTCTCCTTGAAGAGCTTCCGGTAGTAAGGGTGGTAAGGATATATGTAGTCCTTGATGTACCTGTACAGCTTTGCGAGCGAGTACTGCCTCTGTTCGTCAGGTGTCCATTCGTAAGAGATAGCCATCACGATCCCCCTGTTTTCAGTCAACCGACATTCCGCGCAGTCTGACTCAAAATCATAATCAGAGATGGGGCGCCTTTGCAACACAGGGGTCAGACCCCTTCTGTCGCATGACCAACAATACAATAAAAGGGGTCTGACCCCATTTATGATATTATGCCGGGCAAATGGACTACAGGATTAAGGGACAAAGGCTTTACCTTGACGATGCGCCGGTGAGCCTTTTTTCAGGCAGTTACCAGTACTGGCGCATCGAGCCCGACCTCTGGCCTCGTATCCTCGAGAAGGTCAAGGGGATGGGCTTTGACATCATCGAAACATACATGCCCTGGTCCGTTCACGAGGTAAAGAAGGGAGTCTTTGACTTCGGCGAACGCTCGCCGAACCTCGACCTGCCGCGTTTCCTCGGACTGTGCAGGGAGGCGGGCTTCAAGGTACTCGCGCGGCCGGGACCGCACATCAACGCCGAGCTGACGTACTTCGGATATCCGGAGCGGCTCTTCGCCGACGCGGACATCTCCTCTCGCTCGTCGGACGGTACACCGGTGGTGCTGCCGGTGCCGCCGAGGATGTTCCCCGTCCCATGCTACCTGCACCCGCGGTTCCTTTCCGAGGTGCGCACATATTTCAGCGCTCTCTCGGAAGCCACCAAGGAGGCTGTTCATCCAAAAGGGGCCATAATGGCAATCCAGGTCGACAACGAGTGCTCCAAGTTCTTCAGGACCCACCCCTTCGACCACGACTATTCGGATAACTCCATCAGACTGTACAGGCGCTTTTTAAGGGAGAAGTACGGGAACCTGAAGAGCCTCAACCGCGCGTACCGTTCCGACCACAAATCTTGGCAGCTCATCGACCCTCCGCGCGCCTTCCGGGCGGAGAAAGCAAGCGACCTTCCCTATCACCTTGACTGGGTCGAATACGGAGAGTACTACGTCCTGGAGTCGCTCCGCCTGATAGTCGACATCATCCGGGATTGCTTCGGGGACGGCATCCCGCTCTTTCACAACTACCCGACCGTGATGCCCCTGACGCCGCTCGACATAAAAGGAGCCGAGGAGTTCCTGGACTGGCAGGGAGTGGACTCATACCCGACTAAGCGCCAGTATCATTCACTGAGGCGGGGTATCAAATACACTTCGACCGTGAGCAGACTGCCGGCACTGATGGAGTTCTCTTCAGGCCCCATCAACCTGGAAGACGAAAGGCTCACGACCTGGGCCACCATAATGCACGGCATCAAGGGGATCAATTTCTACATGATCGTGGAGCGAGAGCGGTGGCTGGGCTCCCCGATCAGGCGGGACGGGTCGATCCGAAAGGAGCACTACGATTTCTACAAGCGGTTCTTGAGCGAGGTCAGGTCGTGGGGCCTCGAGGAAATGACGCCCTACCGTCCCGTTTTGCTGCTCATCAACAGGGAGTACGAACGCCTGGCCAGCGCCTCCACGCTCCTCTTCCCTCTTTCGAGCCTCTTCGCAGAAGCAATTGGTTCGATGAAACGTCCCGCCGACCTCTTTATCGGCGACGAGGATTTCGGCCTCGGCGAACCCGTCGCGGCACGGTATGCACGGCTCTCGTCGTTCTGGTACTTCGCCCTTTCAGCGGCCGGAGTCCACTTCGGGATCGCCGATGATACGGCGGACCCCGGACTGCTACGACGTCATCCCCTGGTAATCATGCCCACGTTCGAGTTCTGCGACACCCGCCTGCAGGAGCGGCTCCTGAACTACGCTGCGGAAGACGGCTGTCTGCTCATCGGCCCGCGGGTGCCGCGGCTCGATTCGGAGATGGCCCCCTCAAGCGTACTTGCAGACCACCTCCAAAGACCCTCCTCCGTGAGAAGGAACGCTCTGGTCTTCGGAGTGCCAGTGGATGAGATCTCGCTTTTCAGCGATAACGGCGGTGCCCCCGAGGCCTCCATGCTCTACCGGAAGCCCGTCGGACGAGGCTGCATCGTCCACCTCAGCATGGTTCCCGGCGAGATATGTGATACCGCCGGCGCGGAGCCTTTCAGGCCGATGATGGACACACTATTAAGAATCGCGGGCGTCGAGCCATGCTTCGTCCCGGCGGACCACAGGATCGACGTCTCCCTTTTCGCGGGCGACGGTGGGCAGATGCTAATGGTGGCGAACCCTACGGAGGAGAGCGTTACAACCGAGATAAGCAGGGTGGGCGACGTATCATTCCGCGATCTTCGGAACGGCGACAATCTCGGCTCCGGGGGTGTGATCGACATATCGCTCGAACCGTACACCATCAGGGTCTTCGCAGAGGTGTAGTGATGCTCGAGAAAAACATCAAGATCGTAGACCTTGGTTATTACGGCTGGATCAGGCTCTTCGACCTGTTCAAGTGCATAAGGGGTCCCAAATCCGATGAGAGAAAGCCCGGGCCGCTCCTTTTGATCTACCGGGGCCTCAGACTTCTGCGCGCATTAGACCTTGGCAGCATGAGTCCTGTGAATGTCAACTTCAGTGGAATCTCGAGGCTCGACGTCCTGTCGGACGAATCCGGTTTTCCGGTCGTGATCGCGCTCGAGGAGAACGCAGTCGCGAGAGTGGCGGGGCACGCACAGAAAAGGATCCGCTATGACGACGATTACTTCAGCCAGCTGGGCACATTCATCGCAGCCCTGTCCGCGGAATGGAGAAAGACCATCTTCACCTACCCGCCCGGACCCGCGCGAATCCCGGTGCCGTCATACCGACTAATCAACGGAGTGCTGCGGCTTTTGATACCCGATAATTCCATTTTACTTTTCACGGTCACCGAGAGAGAGGTCGCCCGTTCTTCGATCGCAGTCGGTTACCGGGGTGGGGACTTCTGGCTTTTAACAACACTCGAGGCGGTCGGGTCGGAGGACGCCGACCTTTCTGGCGGGTTACTGGGAGAGGCGGCCGACGCGCTGGGAAGAAAATTCGGCGGGGTCGTACGGGTCGTCGCCGTGGAAAGGGAAGCGCTCACCAACATCGCCCGTAGCCGACTTCCCGCCGGAGCTATCCTCTGGGCCGTAAACACCGGCCGGCTCAGGCTCCTTAAGATCCCATGGCGCTGGAAGGTCTTGTTCTGGGGTTTGATCGGGGTCAGACCAGCTCGATGATCACCATGGGCGCCCCGTCACCCTGACGCGGGCCCAGTTTGAGGATCCTGGTGTAGCCCCCGTTACGATCGCCGTAGCGGGGAGCCACCTCCGCGAAAAGGCGGTGGACGACATCCCGGTCGTTTATGACCTTCAGTGCCTGGCGCCGCGCGTGCACGTCACCCTTCTTGCCGAAAGTAACGAGGCCGTCTATCACCGGCTGTGCCATCTTCGCCCTGGTCTCGGTGGTCGTTATCCGTCCGTTCATTATCACGGCACGCGCCAGGTTGGATAGCATCGCCTTCTGGTGGGACGCGTTTCCGCCCAGTCGCGGACCCTTCTTAGGTTTTGGCATCCGGGATCACCAGCCTACTCGTGTTGCTTCAGCGAGAGCGCTCTGTCCACAAGCTTCTCTTTTATGAGCTCGACCGTCTTGGCGCCGAGGTTCCTTATACCCAGCAGCTCTTCTTCCGTATGGCTCACCAGGTCCGCCAGCGTCTCGATCTTCGCCCTCTGCAGGCAGTTGTACGCCCTGACGTTCAGGTCGAGCTCGCCGATACTCGTGTCAAGCCCGGCGGCCGGGTGGATCTCGGAAGGCTCGAAAACCTCCCCGATACCCGCTTCTTCTCTCAGGTTGGCAAGCAGGTTGATGTGCTCGATGAGAATCCTGGCCCCGATGCTCACCGCCTCGTCGGGCTTTATGCTCCCGTCTGTCTTGACCATGAGGATCAGTTTATCGAAGTCGGTCCTCTGCCCGACCCGGGTGTTCTCTACCCTGAACGTCACGTTGCTGACCGGCGAGAACACCGAATCCACCGGGATGACCCCGATCGGGTCGCCCTCCTTCTCGTTCTCCTCGGAGGAAGCGTAACCGCGCCCCCTCTCGACGACCATCTCCATCTCGAGTTTTCCCTTCTTGTTGAGGGTCGTGATGAGGTGATCGGTGTTGATAATCTCCACAGAGGACGGGGCCTCTATGTCGCCCGCGGTAACTTTCCCGGTCTTGCTTGCCTTCAGCTTAAGGCGCACCGGTTCTTCGCCGTCGACGCGTACCACGATCTCCTTGATATTAAGAAGTATCTCGATAGTGTCCTCGCGCACCCCCTCCATCGCGGAGTACTCGTGCTGCACCCCCGTTATCCTGACAGAGGTGATAGCGGCCCCCGGTATCGAGGACAGCAGTATGCGCCTCATGATGTTACCGAGGGTGTGTCCCAGTCCTCGCTCGAGCGGCTCGATGGCGAAAGCGCCCTCCGTATCGG
>JAENXM010000091.1 GCA_016649525.1 Actinomycetota bacterium | reverse complement strand
GGCTATGAAATACGAGTACAAGGGTCAGCGAAAGCCGGTGGAGGTCCTGGAGAAGATATACCTCCTTGGCAAGAACGACTTGTGTACTCGAACCTGACGGATGAGGACGTGCTCATGGGGGACGATGCCATCTCCTGGCACGACTGGTTCAACAACTTCCCGTTCATCGCCGCTTTTGTGACCCAAAACGAGGAATCCACAAAGCCATTCGCCCAGGAGTGCGCAGCCAGGCTGCAGCCGAAGGCCGACGACGGGGACGCGATACAGACACTGCTGAATGTCTTTGACGGTTTCAGGGAGATCGGGGTGAGGTACATCCACGAGCCGAGGTCATTCTGGAGCAGTAACAACGCGCAGTACGTACAGTATCCAGCGGACACCCTGAGGAGGAAGTCCGGGACCTGCCTGGACCTCGCTGTCGCCTTCGCGGCGATGACGGAAGCGGTCGGCATCAAGTCCTATGTCGTCTTCCTGCCCGGGCACGCGGTGCCTATGATCGAGCTCCCCGAGAGCGGTGACCTGGTCCCGATAGAGTCTACAGCTATCGAGGATACCGAGTTCATATCGACCGCGGATTACTGGATCCCCTCAGCCCGGGAGTCAATCGTCGAGGCGGAGGCGGCAGACAAGTACCTGCCTGTCGACATCGAGACATGCTGGGAGAACGGGATGATGCCATCATGGTAGGAAGGTCCGCTTCCGGCATGCTCCTGCGCCTTTTGGCGCTCTGCATCGCTTTTATCTTCGCCCTCCTGCTAGCCGGTGGCCTGGCGGTGGGGCTGGACGAGGACGAAGTACTGCACGAAGTGCGGGGCTCCTTTATAGGTCTCGAGCCGATACGGGTTGCTGTTTCTTAGACCCTTTGACCGGAACCACCCTGACTATCACGTCGGTCGGGCAGACCTCGATGCAATCGCCGCAGGCGGTGCACTTCTCGTAATCGATGCGCGCAAGGTTGTCCTCGACGTGAATCGCGTCGGCCTCGCAGACCTTCTCGCACTTCTTGCATCCGGTGCACGCGACGGAGCATATCCGCTTGGCTCTACCACCTTTGTCGCCACTGTTGCATACGACCAGGACCTCCTGGTGCCTCGGGACGATCTCGATGAGGCCGCGGGGACACGCTTCCGCGCAGAGCCCGCACCCGGTGCAGCGTTCCCGGTCCACCCATCTCCTGTGTTCGGGGTCTATGATTATTGCGTTGACGGGACAGGTATCCTTGCAGGTACCGAGCCCCAGGCAGCCGTACGAGCAGGCCTTTCCGCCGCCCGCTATCTTGTCGGCAGCGGCACAGGAGCTGATCCCCTGGTACAACGCCTTCGGGACCGACTCGCTCAAGCCCCCCTTGCAGTGGACCAGTGCTACACCCCTCTCCCTCATCTCGAGGGATATACCCATTACCCTGGCCACCGCCTCCGCGACCGCGCGCCCACCCGCGACGCAGACGTCGACGGGGGCGGTCCCCGCCACAACCGCCTCCGCGGCCGGCTGACAACCGGGATAACCGCAGGCGCCGCAGTTGGAACCCAGGATCGCACCCATTACCTCGTCAACGCGAGGGTCGGTCTCCACTTGGAATCTCGTGGAGGCCACCGCGAGGAGCACCCCGAACAGGAACGCCAGGCCCGCAAGCGCCAGTATCGCTTTCCACACGATCGACCAGTCCAATAACCTCTACCCCTCTACAGTCCTAGCAGGTTCGCGAAACCCATGAAGGCGAGAGACAGGATCGCCGCTATGATGAAGGCCAGCGGGGTTCCCCTGAACGCGTGCGGCACGGGGCTCGTCTCAAGCCTTTCCCTGATACATGCGAACACGATTATGACCACTCCGAATCCGAGCGCCACCCCAATTGTATAGACGAGCGCCTCCGGGAGCGAGAAATGGTATGCGATGTTTAGCTTGAGGAAACCGGGCTTGACCGCTTCGGTAGCGGCCGCGAGCACGGCGCAGTTGGTGGTGATAAGTGGAAGGTATATTCCCATCGCCCTGTAAAGGGGAGGGCTCGACCTCTTGATAAACATCTCAACGAACTGCACGAGCGCGGCGATTATGAGGATGAAGACCGGGATGTAGAGAAACTCGCCCACGTGTAGCGGCTCCAGTACATAGTTCCAGGCGACCCACGAAACGGTGGTAGCCATGGTCATGACGAAAAGGACGGACATGGCCATGCCGATCGAGGTCTCCACCTGCGTGGACACCCCCATGAGCGGGCACAGGGCGATAAACCTTATGAGCAGGATGTTGTATATCAGCAGCGCCCCGAGGAATATGAGGAAATACCGGTATACCTCGTTCATTTTTTCTTCCTCATCTTGTAGCGGTTGAGCAGCGCCACAAGGCAGGCGAAGGTCAGGAACGCCCCCGGGAACAATATGAATATCGCCGGCGGGTTGAAGGGTCCCAGGCTGATGATGGTCTTATCGAAGAGGACGATCTGCCCGGTCCCCAGAAGCTCCCTTATGATGCTCATGACGAGCAGCACTACTGTGTAGCCGGCCCCCATGCCGAGGCCGTCCATGAAAGAGTGCCAGACCGGGTTCCTGTAAGCGTAGCCCTCTGCCCTCGCGAGGATTATGCAGTTGACCACTATCAGGGGGATCCAAACGCCGAGCCGTTCATAGACGGGAGGGAAGTAAGCCTTGAGAGAAAGGTCCACGATGGTCACGAACGAAGCGATGACCACGATGAATATGGGGATGCGAATCTGGTCGGGTATCCACTTCCTTATCGAGGCTATGATGATGTTCGAGAACACCAGCACGAACGTCGCGGACAGGCCCATGAAGATGCCGTTCTCGACCCGGGTGCTGATCGCGAGGACCGCGCACAGGCCGACCATCAGAACCATCAGAGGGTTCTCGAGGATCAAGCCCTTCTTGAACTCCTGCCAGCCCGTCGTTTCCTCGTTCAAATGCTTCCCCCGAAGCTACTGCTCGATGAGACTGAAGGCCTCGAGCGCCTGCTTCACCTGACCGGTGACGGCCTTGCTCGTGATAGTAGCGCCCGTCACGGCCTGCACGTCCTCGCCCACCTTCAACTTGTCCGCCGCCGTTTTCCCCTTGAACCCTCCGAGGTATGCGGCCTCTAGAGCCTTGCTCCCCAGACCGACCGTCTCCTTGCTCGTGACGGTCGCGATTCCCCTGACCTTACCTCCCGGGTCGATACCCACGGCCAGCGTGAGCGGCCCTCCGTACCCCTTTGTCTTTACGACGAATATGTATCCTTTCCCGCAGGTGAACACCTTCTGAACGTCCGGATATTTCTTCCTCACCTTTGCCGAAAGCTGTTTGTCCTCTTTGATCTCGCTTGCAGACTTTACGCCGGGCAGTGCGGACAGGCATGCCTGCGCCTCGACCTGCAAGTCGTACTGCTCGATTTTCTTCCTCGTGACCGTGTAAGTAAGGCCGAGGCCCAGTGCCGCTACGACGCCTACCACCATCAGGGTAACCCCGAGCTTGACCATGCGCTCTATCATGACTCGCTCACCGCTCTTCCGTGCCCGTACGGCCGCGGTTTCATATACCTGTCTATGAGCGGGGTCATCCCGTTCATGAACAGTATCGCGAACATGACTCCCTCTGGGAGGTTTGAATAAAAGCGGAGCAGGACGGTGATGATGCCGCAGCCGACCGCGAAGATGACCTTGCCCCATCTCGTCATGGGGTTGGTCACGTAATCTGTCGCCATGAAGCACGCGCCGAACAGGAGGCTGCCCGAAAGGACGGCGAACAGCGGATCCATCCCGATGATCCACGATAGAACCATGACGGTGACGACGAAATAGACGGGGATGCGCCAGTCAACCAGCCTTTTTACGAGCAGGACCGCGAGCCCCACGAGGATCAGAAGAGCGGAGACCTCCCCTATACAGCCCCACGGGTTGCCGAACAGGAGCGGCCTGTAGTAACCAGACGGGGACAGGCTAAGCGTGCCCTGTCTGACCAGCCGCATCGTGTACAGCGGTGTCGCCCTGGTAACCGCGTCAATCGACTTTACGGCGGCAGTGTTGACCACGGCGGCCTTAGGGTTCACGAGCCAGGAGGTCGTCATGTACTTGGACCACGACACGAAAAGAACCGCCCTTCCGACAAGCGCCGGGTTGAAGATGTTGTGTCCGAGCCCGCCGAAGACCTGCTTCCCCAGCGCGATGGCGACCGCTCCTCCGACGAGCGGCATCCAGAAGGGAAGCCTCGGCGGCAGAGTAAGCGCGAGCAGGAGCCCGGTGAGGAGGGCGCTCAGGTCGTCGATCGTGACAGGCATGTGTCGAAGCCTCTGTATGACGGCCTCCGTCGCCACTGCCCCGGCGATGCTCATGACGATGACGATAAGTGTCGACAGGCCACCGATGTAGATGGAGTAAAACGTTATTGGAAGAAGGGCGACTATGACCCAGCCCATAATGCGCGCGGTGGTGTCGGTATCACGAATATGCGGTGAGACGCCGATGGTTAAAAGCTCTTCCGTCTCTAACTTCTCATCTCTGTCGGGCTTATCCTCTCGAGCCATAATCATTCTTTCTCGGCAGTAGACTTCGCAAGGCTTTCCACTTTATTTCTCCTGCGCGCCACGCCCTCTTTGCCGACCTTAATGAGCTGTACAAGGGGATTCTTAGTGGGACATATATATGCGCAGCACCCGCATTCAATGCAGTCATCCACATAGAAGTCCTCGAGCTGGGTCCACATGCCGGCGTCTGAATAAGAACCGAGAATGTACGGCATCAAGTTCATGGGGCAGTGGGTGACACACCTGCCGCACCTGATGCAGGTGAAGTGGGGGGGCTCACCCTTGAAGATCGTCTCGCCCCGCAGCGCCAGTATGCCCGACGTGGCCTTAACCACCGGCACCTGCGCCGTGTACTGCGCGAGGCCCATCATAGGCCCTCCCATGACGAGCTTGCCTGGCTCACCTGTGAACCCGCCGCAGAAATCTATGACATCCGCAAAAGTAGTGCCCAGCCTCACCCTCAGGTTCGCGCCCCTTGCCACGCCGTCTCCGGCGACGGTAATTACTCTATCGGCGAGCGGCATTCCCTTGTAAAGGACGTCGTGGATGGCGGCCGCCGTACCGACGTTATCGACGATGACACCTACATCCATCGGCAGGCCTCCTCCGGGCACCTCTCTGCCAGTCAAGGTCTCTATCAGCGTCTTCTCGGCACCCTGGGGGTAGCAGCTGGGGAGCTCGACAACGTCTATCCCGTATTCCCTTCCGGCTTCACTCATCGACGCAATCGCGTCGGGCTTGTTCTCCTCGACCGCCGCGATGACACTCTGTGCCCCAACGGCCCTCTTTATCACAAGCGAGCCCCTTATGATGTCCGCGCTTCGCTCGACCATCAGCCTGTGGTCGGCCGTCAGGTACGGCTCGCACTCGGCGCCGTTGATGATGACAAGTTCTATTGGTTTATTTTTGGGAGGTGAGAGCTTGACATGCGTCGGGAATGCCGCGCCTCCGAGTCCCACGACACCGCCTTCCCTTATCAGTGTGCGTATCTCCCCGGATGACATCTCCATCAGGTCGCCGGGCGGGCGGACATCGGGGCTCACCTCGTCTTTCCCATCGGATCGGATGAAAACGGAAAGGACGTTCTTTCCGGCATGGTAAGGATGTTCCTTGACGGCTGTTACTTCTCCGGATACGCTCGAGTGCACCGGCGCCGAGATGTAAGCCTCGGAATCACCTATCTTCTGCCCCAGGAGCACACGGTCCTCCACTCCTACAAGCGGATCACAGGGAGGACCCACATGCTGCTGGAGCGGGATTATCACGGTTTCGGGACTGGGACCCGGTTCGATGCTACTTGACGCCGTATTCTTGTTTGCGGGCGGGGTGACCCCTCGTCTCGAACCCAGCAGGCGTTTTATACTCTGAGCTAACTGCATGAGGTTTTCACCACACGCTCTCCAGTTCAAGGCTCCCTTGGAAATGTCTGGCCGCTTGGAAGGTCAGGCAAACCGCACTGTATAATAGCAGAGAGAATTAAATCATGAAACATATAAAGAGCCTCTTTTTCACCATACTGATTGCAGTGCTCGCCGCCGGCAGCATCGTCCTCATGGTCTTCCTGGTCAAGGGAAGCTCCGGGGAAGATTCTTCCGGCGGGTACCGTTCCCCGACTTATTTCGCCATGGACACGACGATGGAGATAACCATTCAGGGCCGCGACGAGGAGCTGGCCAGGCAGGATGTAGAGGCCGCGCTCGGGCTCGTTCGGAAAGTGGAGTCCTACACCAGCAAGTTCAAGAAGGGAAGCGACGTCTGGTTGATAAACGAGGGGGCCGGCTCCTCCGCGGTCAAGGTCCACCCGGGGACCCTCGAGATGGTGGAGCGGTCGCTGGAGCTCTCACAGCTCACCGGCGGTGCCTTTGATATAACCGTGGCACCGATCGTTGAGCTGTGGGGTTTCTACGACCAGCAGTACCGCGTTCCGACCCAGCAGGAAATCGAGTCGACGAAAGCACTTGTTGACTACAGAGACGTCCTGGTCGACAACGCTAACGGTACCGTCATGCTGGCAAGGCCCGGGATGGAGATAGACCTCGGTGGAGTCGCCAAGGGCTACACCGCCAGCGCCGTTTGCGGCCTTCTCAGGGACCGGGGGGTCAAAAGCGGTCTGGTCAACTTCGGCGGGGCTGTGGGCGCGATCGGGCTTCGCTCCGACAGGAAGCAATGGGTCGTCGGCATCAAGAGCCCCAGGGGGGATCCAGAGGACCTGTTAGGTGAGCTCAAGGTCTCAAACGCCTATGTGTCCTCCTCCGGGGACTACGAGCGGTACTTCATCCGGGACGGTAAGCGTTACTGCCACATCTTCGACCCCTCCACAGGGCACCAGCCGCCGGATACCATGAGCGTCACGGTGGTTGGACCGGACTCGATGAACGCGGATATCCTTTCGACG
>JAENXM010000233.1 GCA_016649525.1 Actinomycetota bacterium | reverse complement strand
TCCTGGCCCCCGAAATACTCGCTTATCTTGTTCATGGCTACGATGGAGGGAACGTCCCTGGGCATCATCTTCTCCATGTCCGTCTCCGTCTTGAGCTGCGTGCCGAGGAACACGCACCCGATCAGTATGAGCAGCGTGACGACCCCCACGAAAAGACGGTGGTGTTCCGACAAGACAGCGACCTTGGCCAGGAACTGGTCCAACACGGATGTCCTGTTTTTATTCTTACGATTGCCCTGTTTCTTCTCCCATTTGGCCTGTGCCTTATCGCTTCTGTCCCTCAGGACAAGGATAGCCGGCAGCAACGTGACAGCCAGTAAGAAGCTGAACATAACGCCCGCGACGCAGAGCGCGCCGAACTGCTGTATCGGCGGCATGTTCGATACTCCGAACGATGCGAACCCGAAGGCGGTGGTCGCTGCGGTAAGGAACACCGCGACACCGACGGTAGCGACGGACCCGAGTGCGGATTGAAAGGGGTCACTCCCCTTACTTCGCTCCTCGTAATAGCGCAACAGGACATGGATCGTGTAAGCGATGTCGATCCCGAGCAACAGCGGGAAGATGGCGGTGCTCGTATACGTAATCGGGAAACCGAGCCAGCCGCTCAGGCCTATGACCCAGATAACGGTCACCATTATGACAGCGACCGTAGCCAGTACGTCCGATATCCTCCTGAACGTCAGGAAAAGAACGATGAGTATGAATACCAGGGCGAGGAGGAAAAGAACCGAAGACTCCCTCATGGTCCGCTCGTTCGAATCCTTGTTGATGGACGCGGCACCGGTGATATATATTTTGGCGCCCTCCAGGCCTTTGAAATACTCGTTGGTGTCCTTCTCGAAACCCACCACCGCTTTCGTCTGGGCGTCGCTTTTCTGCTTGGGGTTCAGCGTTACACCTATGAGAAGCGCTTTTTTATCGCCTGTGATGTTCTGCTGCGCGGTGGCCATGCCCATCATCTTGGACCGCATCTCGCTCATCTGGAGGTTCAGCTCGACCTGCAGGGCCAGTTCTTCGTCACTCAAGGAACCGACCTTCGCAAGCAACGGCTCCTGGAGCTGGCCGGCGGCAGAGGATGGTTGCCCGCCGGTCACGGGGGGCAGAACGCCGCCCGGAAAGTACACCATGTCATCGAGCGGTGTGCTCACGTCGGTGGCGAACGAACCCCATATGTCTTTCTTGCTTTTCAAAAAGTCCGGGTACCCCGCCACCCTGCGTAGTATCCTGCCGTCAAGGACGTTATCGGAGGTGATGAGCACCTGCTCCTCCATCGTCCCGCCGAAAATCCGGTCCGCCTCGTTCATGGCCCTGACCGACTCACTTTTCTTCGGGAGCATGGCCTTGTAGCCGAACTCGCTCTTGATCCTGCCGGCGCCCACCACAGCCAGGACGGTCACCAGCAGTATGAACAGGATGACCCACCAGGGTCTTTTCTCGCTGTGAGAGCCCAACCACCTGAATGCCCTCTCAACCATTTACGTTCCTTTTCCTCTTACCTCATTCCTCAAGGAGGTTGTTTATCTGTGTTAGTAGCTCCAGGAACGATTCCCTCTTTTCCTTCCCCACGCTCTGGAAGACCTCGTCCATCTTCTCGAGATGGACACCGATCATTTTCTCGGCAAAATCCCTGCCTTCTTTAGACAACGAGACAAGCACTGCGCGTCGGTCGGACTCGCCACGCTGCCGCTCTACCATCCCTTTCTCGACAAGGCGGTCCACCGTCCTGGTAGCGACACCGTGGGATATCCTGAGCCACCGCGAGAGCTCGCTCATGGTCGCCTGTCCGGTTTCCAGCAGGGCGTACATGACAAGTATCTGTGAGTACGAGACCTCCACGTCGGTCATCATCCCCAGGCCGGAATGCCGGAAGTTCCTCATTATGTGAAGGATGAGCATGACCACCTGGCGCGTGAAGTCGTCGATACCCGCGTCCTGTTTTCTCGCCACTTCAAATACGCTCCTTTTGCACTATTTGTAAAAAGCAAACATAATATCTGTGCCCGGGATTGTCAAGCCCGCAATCATATAGAATAATCAAGGGCCGAGACTTAGAGTAATCTGGACCGAAAGACGGAGGGGGCTAATGGGCAAGAAGACAGAGGAAGAGGAAGAAAAAGTCGAGTGGAAGTTTTTCTGGAAGAACATCGACGGGCTCGGGATGATCCTCAGGGTGCTGGGCGGCATAGCCATCATAATGTGGGCGCGCTCCAACGAAGAGGACCCCAAGGCGATGGCCGCCACCGCGTACGGCGTCTCGATGATCTTCGACGGGCTCGTCAGGTGGTGCCCGCTGCGTGCTATCTTCAGGAACCCGAGCAAGAGGGCCTACCGCAGGCACTATCCCGAAGAGGCATAATGCAAAAAATGGGGTCTGCCCCCATTTTTGCATTGTAACCCTTTGTTCGATATGTTATACCTCTGAAATCCAAGGACATTAGGGGTGTACAGGTCATGACAGCAGCGATCTTCGGGCTCGGGCCTCTGGAGTTACTCATAATCCTCATCGTAATCATCGTGCTGTTCCTGCCGAAACAGCTTCCCAAGATCGTGAAGCGGCTCAGTGAAAGCATCAACGCCGTAAGGGACATGACCGACAAGGATCTTGATAAGCAAGAAGAAGAGAAAAAGAAAGAGCAGAAGACCGAGGACCGGCCACCTTCTTCTTGAGTAACCCATCGAGCTTTCGGCACTCCCCGGGTTATAATCCTTTCCTGACAAAACAGCTCGATTTGATACAGTTCCATCCCGTAAGGAGGCTCTGATGAGCGAAGACCTTTTTGGACCCGAGCACGACGTCTTTCGACAGAGCATCAGGGAGTTCGTTGAGAACGAGCTCGCGCCGCACGCGGACGAGTGGGAGGAAGCCGGGGAAGTACCCCGCGAGATATTCCTGAAGCTGGGCGAGCTCGGATACCTGGGTATGCGCTACCCGGAGGAATACGGCGGAGGGGACGACATCCTGGCCGAGGCCGTTTTTCACGAGGAGATCTGCCGCTGTAAATCGGCCGGGACGGCGGCGGACATCGGCGCGCATATCGGCATTTCCATGCCGCATATCCTCCACTACGGTACCGACGAGCAGAAGAAGAAGTACCTCGTACCCGGAATAAAAGGCGAGATAATCGGCGCACTCGGCATCACTGAACCCGACGCGGGGAGTGACGTGGCCGGCATCAAGACACG
>JAENXM010000319.1 GCA_016649525.1 Actinomycetota bacterium | reverse complement strand
GGATACGATATTTCCTCGACCTCAACCGCGTCTGTTCCCGATGTCACCGTGAACAGATCACCGCTTCCTGAAACCATGACGAGCAGTCCGGCGGCCGCTCCACCGGGCACGAAAGCAAATTCACCCGCTCCGTCGCTTTCGCGGAAGGGCCAGGCGAGCGCGGCCCATCCATTACCGTGCACGACCGGCTCGGTCGCCTTCACCAGACCCGCTTTCTCGAGGGCCCACAGGGCCAGGTTGTGGGAAAGGAGCAGCGCCCCGAAGCCTGCCGAGGCGCGCGCCAGCTCGGACACGACCAGGCAGAAGGAATAAGCGTCCATTCCCTGCCCGCCGGCCTCCTCGGAGATGAGTGCGGAGGTCAGGCCGAGCGAGCCAGCCTTCTTCCAGGCTTCCTTGACCTTTCCCGCGGCCGGCGACTCGTCCATCTCGCGGGCGGCATCATCGAGGACCGATTTCCTGTAATCGGCGACCGACTCGAGCATCAGCCGCCTTTCGCCATCAAGGAGAATTTCTCGCGTCAGTTCCAACTAAACCACCCCCTTACCGGCGGCCCTCGGGTTGAACGGGTTCTTCAGCTCTACCTTCAGGCTCCCCCCGATATCCGCCATGAAAAGTGTGAGGCGGTTCAACTGGTTGGTCCCCTCGTATATCTGGGTGAGCTTCGCGTCACGGAAGGCCTTCTCCACCCAGAGACGCTCCTCTCCCCCATCTACGCCCATTAGCTCGAGCGCGAGTGAGCTCACGTACATGGCCGTGTCGCCGCCCACGGCCTTGGCAAGGGAAGCGAACGCAAGTGCGTGGGAAGCCTCCTCGGAGGATATAGAGACCGCGACAATCGCATCGCTGAAGGTCTTCCCGGCAGTTGAAAGGAAGAACCGCCGCGTCACGTCCGAGGTGCGGATGCCTTTAGGTATCAGCCTCATCGACCTGATGGCCGGTCCCAGGAGGACACTGCCGACCGAGTTATCGATAGTCAGGGCCGCGCTGAGGTAAGCCCACCGGGCAAGCTGGATGCGCGTTCTCATATCGGCGAGCACCATCTTTATCCTCTGCTCGTCTATCGGCCTGCGGCCGCCCTTCGATTTCTCCGCCCACTTCAGGAACCACTCGTACGCCCCACGCGCTATACCGGTAGCGATTGCCCCAACCGGCGCCCTCGAGGAGGCGAGCAGGAGCAGGGTGCCCGGCTGCATGCCGTCGCCCTCGAAGCCGAGCACGTACTCATCGGGTACGAAGCAGTCCTCGAACGAGAGCTCCGCGGCGGGACAGGCGCGCTGGCCCATCTTCTCCTCAACGCGTGGGACCGAGAAGCCCTCCATGTCCCTGTGGACCAAGAACGAGGTCCAGCTCTCGAGAGGCCGCTCGCGGTCCGTGGCGCAGCAGACCGCGGTGTACGTTGCGACGGAACCGTTCGATATGAAGCACTTGCGCCCGTTGAGGACGTAGCCACCCGGAACTCTCTTCGCGTGCATCGAGAGGCGCGCGCTCTTCAGGAAATGCGGCTCCTCGACGTCCGTCCCCGCCGAGGGCTCTGTGACCGCGGCCGCCATCAGCACCGGCCTGCCGCTCTTCTCCTCCTCGACGACCTCGCGCAGAACGCTCTCCCAGTGGGCCATCGCACCCGCCACGAGAAGGGGCGCCACCCCGAGCGCGTGCGCCCCGAAGATGTTCGCGACCCCCGGACAGGCGGAACACAACTCCTCCATCGCGAGCGAGAACAGCACGCCCAGACCCCCGACACCGTCAACGGTCGAAGGTATGATGAGTGAGAGAAAGCGGTACTGGAGCCCCGCCTCCACCAGGTCCCATGCGAAGTAGTCGTGCTCCTTCTCCATGCGCCGGTCCAGCTCCAGGGCTGCCGGCAGGACGTAGCGCCGGTTGTACTCGGCGCAGTCCCGGACGGTCCTGGCGAGCTTCTCGACGTAGAACGGGCGCCTGCGCCGTATCTCCTCGAGCATGGGGAAATCGGAAAGGAGGCGTTTGCGCACTTCGCCGAGAGACGGATCGCTCTGGCGCATTTTCGATCACTCCTTCTTTGATTTGG
>JAENXM010000163.1 GCA_016649525.1 Actinomycetota bacterium | reverse complement strand
CGTCCCTGCCACCCCCCACTGCCGCGTTGACGTCGACCGTGCGCCTCGTCCTTGCCGGGACGTCGAGGGCCTGCGTAACTCCACCGCCGTCTCCGAAGTAGTACTGAATCTGAACCCCGGCGGGCTCGTTGCCGGGGTTCTCGAGGCATATCCACTCGTCGAACTGCGTGCTCGTGACGGGCTCCGAAGGGGGGCTCCTGAGGTGCATGTAGACCTGCCCGAAGTTCGCGCTGTTGGTCGCTTCCTTCGTGGCTGTGTACTCGGGCCTGTAGTACTCGATGTTCGGGTTGGAGCCGGTCTTGAACGCCTGCCCCGCTCTGTCGAGCAGGACCGGGTCACCGCCGTAGATGAAACCGTACGTGAGCGCGTCGGCGGTCAGAAGCTGCCAGCTGCAGACGTTGACGGCGACTTCCCTTTCCTCCCATCCCCAGGGAGTGCCGTCGCGCATCCAGCCGTATGGGACACCCTGGTTCCCGCGCTCGTCGACCTTCCACATCACGTATGCTTCCTGTCGCGTCATCCTCAGAAGGAGGTCCCTTGCCCCCGAGTTGTCGGCGCGCCCGGCCTCGCCGCAGAGGTCGAGGTACCTCCCGAGGGAGAACTCGAGCAGGTCCCACGTGAAGAGCTTGGTATAGCGCCTGTCCCCCGGCACTGGGTCGGTAAGGAAGAGGTCAACCGCCTTGTGAGAGTTTGCTATGAGCCACTCGGCGGTATCGAGGTAGCCCGGGTCTCCGGTTGCCCTGTAGGCATCGACCAGCACCCAGAGGCCGTGCGCGAAAGGTCTCGGGCTCTCGCAGTCGTTCTCGTAGTCGTAGGCACCAGCGTAGCCCTCGTCGTTGCCCCGCCCGAACGAGTTGTCGAATCGATACTTCACGTTGTCGCTTATCTCCACTGCGGTGTCGCGGGCGACACGGTCGCCGGTGAGGTAGTAGAGCAGGTAAAGGCCGGGAGCACCGAAGACGAGGTCGGGGTGGGGCGCTCCGTAGTTGCGGTTCGGGTTCGCGTTGTTGTCCTCGTCGTGGTAGCTGTGGCCGAAGAACCCGCCCTCCCACCACACGTCCGGCTCCCCCTGGCTGTGAAGGACATCAAGGTCCGCCGTATGCTTTCCGCCCGCTTCAGCGAGGCGGAACCACCTGGAGTCACCTGAGCGGAAGAACTGGAGCATCATGCCGAGGCTGAAGTTGTACTTGTCGTTGAAACTCCCCGTGCCACCGTCCTCGTAGTCTATCGGAACCTCTCCGTAGTCCTGCCAGGAGTAGAACTCAGAGTCGGCGATAGCCTTGTAGAGGTTAGCACCATCGCCTTCAAGAGTGGCCCGGTTCAACTGCTCGTAGGCGGAGAACTCCGCCCCGCCGTCGACCGTGGTCACCCGCCCCGGCGCGCCCGTCGACAGGTATTGAACCGGGGACGCGGCCGCGAAGAGCGGGTCCTGACAGCCCTTTGCCGTCGATTCGACCGATCCGGGGTCGAACCCCGGGCCGTGGAAGTAGCAGTTGACCTCGTGCGTCTTCTGCTCCCCCGGCCTGAACGAATAGAGCCCGGCATATTCGGCAGGGAAAAGTGATACCTCGAGCCTCCCGCTCGTGCCCCTGAGCGCCTTCGGGTAGTTCTGCCAGAAGTCCCGCGTCGTGACCGCGAGTCCGCCCGCGGAGCCGGAGCAATCGAGGTACGGGCTCGCCTGCCTGCCTGTGGCAACCTCGGCTCCGTTCCTCGTGACCTTGAACCCCTGGAAGGAGACGTAGCTCTGCGGCCTGGGGTGGTTGCCACTGTGCCTTTGCCAGTTGTCGCTTCCACTCGAGTCCTGGTAGACCCCGAGTGAGCCCGGCGCCACCTCGAAGCTTCCCGCCCCTCCAAGACGGAGCATCTCGCCGCCCCCGGGCTCGCAGTCGAGGACGAGTGTAAGGTCGTCGAAGACGGCGCTGTTGGGGCAGCCGATGTCCCAGCACTGGGGCTGGCCTTCGCTGACCGCCGGCTCGCGCGGGTTTGTGACCGTGAACTGTATGCGCGATGAAGTGCTGTTCGCGAACAGCGATATGCGCGCGGTGTAGTCGAGGAGGCTCCCGGCGCCGCCTGTGAGACTGCCCCTTATCCTGACCGTCTTCCTCAAGGGCCCGTTCGTCTCGAGGGTGACCTCGCCCGGCGAGGCGGAGGAGCCGAACCGTTCACCCGATGGCCCAAGGGCTTCAACCCCTGACCCGCCGCCGGGGGATACCACCTGCGAGCCGCCTACGAATACCGAGTCGAATATCTTGAAACTGTGATTGCTGAAACCGAACCGGGCGGGCCCGGTCGATATCTCCAGGTAATCCCCATCGTTGCGCACCACGTTGAGTGCATTCGGAGACGGGTTTCCTCCGCCCTGCGAGAGGTAGTACGTTGCTGTGCCGTTCGCGGCGACGTCGGCCTGGAAATCGACGAGGAGCCAGCGGATGGGGAGCCCCGGGTTCTCCGGTGAGCCGCCCCATCGGGATGTGACCTGGAACTGGGCCGGTACCGCGCGCCCGGCGGAGTCGGTAACCGTAAAGCCGTCTGTGGACCTGATCCCCTGCGATTGGGCAATCGGCACCCCGGAAGTGACCGGTTCGGAATGCCGCGCCACTCCCGAGCGCTCCCTGACGGTGAGCTCTACCGAGAGGGCGGTCGTCCTGCGGGAACACATGGCGCCGACGGCGGCGCCGACGGCCGTCGAAACGAGGAGTATCAAGACTATGGCGAGTGCGGTCTTTCTCTTCAACGCTATCTTCCCGGAGGTTCTACGTCTCTACTTAGAATATCGGCATAACCGGACGGGCCGTGAAGTGCGATGCTCTCTCGCGTGCCAAGTTACGAGCGATGAGAATCAGATCCACTTGAGTATCCCCATGAAGAGGACCAGGCATACGATGACGATTACCCACATAGCGGCGACGACGGTTACCTTCTTCTTCATCGACTCCATGTCGTGGACCCAGAACGAGAAGATCATGTAGGGCATGTAGCCGATGAGTATGATGAGCCAAACGTTGGGCCAGTTCCACCACGGGTACGCCCAGACCAGCACGCCCCACTGGTTGAGTATCACCTCGATAAAGACGCAGAGCAGGGAGTTAGCCTGACGAAGAACCATCGGTTGGGGATGCCGAGGATCTTCATCTTCTTGTCCTCGGGGAGGATCTTCGCGAAGACGACGCCGGCCACCGCGAACATCATGCTAATCTCTATCGTGAGACCGATGAGTGGTATGTAGGCGGAGTGGTTGGGGGTGGTCCAGACCGCGGAGTGCCTGGAAAAGTGAAGCCAGAGCGCGTTCATGATTTCAAGGAACCACTCGAGCCCGTAGAAAGCGAGGCCCGCAAGCACGATGTCCCAGTTCTTCCTCTCTATCTCCACGAAATAGACGTATATGACGAAGGCCAGGAGCGGGATGAGGTACCAGACGAAGTGGTGCGGGTTCCTCAAGTTGGAAAGGGCCTGTCCGGTGGCTTCGGTGTAAACGGGATACATAGCTCATCTCCGACTGAAGGGCACGCGACCGTTGATTATCCCGCCGCTGCGCGGCATCCACCGAAGGCATTATAGAACACGGTAGGATAAAGGATAAAGAAGAAAACTAAATCGCCCTATTTAATTTTTGTTCTCTTCCTGCGTTCCAGGCCCTGGCGAGAGCTCGCCCAGGTTGAAAGAGAACGGGTCGTACATGGTGAAGATTATCGGGTCGATCCTTGAAAAGTCCACCGCACCGTCCACGAGATATTCCTCGTTGCAGTAGGTCTCGACGACCTCGCCGATGAACACGTCATGCTTTTGCATATCGACCGTATTGACCAGCCTGCACTCCATGTTGAGGGGGCACTCCATTATCATGGGTGCGGTCTCGAGCTTACCGAAGAACGTGGTGAAGAGCGCGCCCTTGTCCGCTTTCCTGCCCGAGACGAGGCCGCAGTAGTCGGTCTCCTTCTCGAGGCGGGTGGACGGGATGTTTACGCTGAAGGTTCCGTTCTCCTTTATACCTTCGTTGGTATAATGGGTTTTCCCCATGCTCAGGCAGAGGTGCGTGTAATGGGTTTTCCCCATGCTCGGGGGGAGGCGCGAAAAATCTATTATCCCCACATGCGCGATCGTGATGTAGTTGGGCTTCCCTTGTACGTTAGCCCCGACGAGTGTGACCGGCATCGGGTACAGACGGTTCCTGGCCCCGAGCTCCTTCTTAATGACGCACCCCCGGCTGTAGCCCGTTCTTTTTTACGATATGCGTGTCTACTTCTTTCTCCCCGGTGGCCATGGCCAACTGTTAGTCCCCGAGGTCTATATGATAACAGAAGGTTTTCCCCGCGGATATCAACCATTAGTAGCAATTAGATCGCAGTATGAGCACTCTACAAGGTCAACGTTTTGAATGGAAAACGCCTTCATCAGGCCCTCAACCGTCATACGGCCTTTATCTTCATCCTTGCCCTCCGGCAGCAAAGCCTCAAACTCG
>JAENXM010000042.1 GCA_016649525.1 Actinomycetota bacterium | reverse complement strand
GTTTGACCCCGCCAGGGACCTGGATGCCGCCTACCGTTGTTACGTGAGCGGTTTCTATCACAACTCCTGGCCTGTGATCGACCAGGCCGAGCCGCGCCTCGTAAAGGACATGATACTCAATCTAAGCAGATCCGCCGATGCCGTTTTCGTGGCTGAGGTCGACGGTGAAGCGAGGGGAGTCCTGGCCGGTTACTTCCCCGCCGATAAAAAGAGCCTTCTGCGGGCAGCGGCGCTGACCCTGGGGTTCCAGCTCAAGGTTCTCTTTCGCTGTTATCAGATGTCGCCTTTTGCCAGGGCTGCGTGGTGGAGAATGGCCAGGGGTTTCCTGGAGTTCATGGTCCGGCATCCCAGTTCTCCTTCGGAAATACTGATGCTCAATTCGCAGAAGAAGTACCGGGGAGGCATAGGCCGGGCGATGATGGACGCGTGGGTCCATGAGGTCAGGGCCAGGGGATACCACAAGACCATAGTGAACACCGACTCGACGGTCAGCTGGGATTTCTACGAGAGGTACGGGTTCAAGAGAGTGAAGGAGTTCCCCACCAAGATGTTCTACTACTCGCTTCCCGGAGTCGATGCCCGAGGCTATATATACTCCCTGGACATCCCCGCTGAGAAGAACGAGTGATCTATGCAATACCGGTACAAAAGGAGGTAAGACATGGCGTTCAAACCGACAGCGGAGGGTATGAAGGAAGCGGTATCGGCGTTCCTCGAGCCCGACGAGAACCTGGTGACGGTGGGGTGGGCCTCGGAGAAGGGCGTGAAATACTACTACGTCGCGCTCACCGACAGGCGTCTCATAATCGTGAGGCTCTCGACGTTCTACAAGGTGAAAGGGGAGGAGTCCGTCCCCATCGCCGACCTCGAGGGGTGTTCAATCTACGACGGTTTCAAGTACGCTGCACCTGATATCAAGCTGATATCGAGCATGGCCGAGACCACCCTGTACATCAAGACGAAGGACGGAAAGAAGCGGGAGTTCAGGTTCACCAACATCCTGGGGCTCGACAACAAGCAGGTGCCGGTAGAGATAATGGAGACGCTGAGGATCGGCGCCGACTAGGGGTTGTCAGCCGCGTCGAGTTCGTCGAAAGCATCTCCAGCGGTCAGCAGCGCGTTCGTGGCGGCGGGGAACCCGCAGTAGGCTATCATCCGGGTTATCACTGCCGATGCCGCTCGCCGCGCCGGTGACAAGGGCCGTCCTGCCCCTTGGCTCTTTCAATGTGATACCTTGCCTGCTGTTGTTCGATGAAGCGCTAATCATGAATCGGAACAAGGCGCCCGATGATTGATACCGGCACCCTGATATCGCTCATAGATTTCACCATAGAATAGTGGTAGTGTTTTTGCCAGTCAGTCGACTATGTCTGTGGAGGTTCAACATGCGAACTAAAGAGGAGTATCGAGAGAGCATCAAGGCGATGAGGCCCAATATCTACATGGGGGGCGAGGTCCTGGGGCGGGACAATATCCCCGGTGTCGACATCATGGACTTGACCTTCGATTTCGCCCACGCGCCCGAGTACCAGCATCTAACGACCGCGACATCTCACCTTACGGGGGAGACCATAAACCGTTTCTGCCACATCCACCAGAGCCCGGAGGACCTCCTCGCCAAGCAGGAGATGACGCGGGTCGAGGCTCGCATGGTCGGGGGGTGCATCGCGCGCTGCATGGGCATAGACGCCATGAACGCCCTTTCCGTTATCACATACAACTGCGACGAGGCGCGCGGCACCGAATACCACCAGCGCTTCCTGGAGTTCCTGCGCGGCTGGCAGGAAAGGGATGTCGTCGGCTGCTGCGCCCAGTCCGACGTGAAAGGCCACCGCCTCCGCAGGCCTTCGGAGCAGGCGGACCCGGACCTGTATCTCAGGGTGATAGAGAAGAAGAAGGACGGCATCGTGGTGCGCGGAGCCAAGGCGCACAACTCGTTCGCGCCGCTCGCCGAGGAGATAATAGCGATTCCGACCCGCTTTCTGCGCCCCGGCGAGGAGGACTGGGCGGTCGCCTTCGCTGTCCCCGGGGACCATCCCGGGGTGAAGCTCGTTTGCAGGGGCGCGAGCTTCCGTGACAGGGTGCCGGAGCTGGCCGGGCCTTTCTCCGGCAAGGGGGAGATAGAGTCGCTCACCATATTCGACGACGTCTTCGTCCCCTGGGAGCGGGTGTTCCTCTGCGGCGAGGCCGAGTTCGGCGGACAGCTCGCCCTGCTCTTCTCCCTTTTCCACCGCCACTCCTACACCGGGTGTAAGCCTGCGCTTAGCGACATCATCATGGGCACGGCCGCGCTTGTCGCCGAGTACAGCGGCATCGAGAAGGAGGACCATGTCCGCAGCAAGCTCGCCCAGCTCATCACCGTCGCGGAGCTCGTTTACGGTTGCGGGATCGCCGCTTCGGTGAAGTCGACACACATGCCCTGCGGGACGCAGGTCCCCGACATCGTCTTCTGCAACGTGGCCAGAAAGCACGCTGGTGTAAACGTCTACCACGAGTACGACATCCTGGCCGACATCGCGGGCGGGCTTCCGGCCACCCTCCCTTACGACACGGAGTTCGTGAGCCCCGAGGTGGGCGGCCTGGTGAAGAAGTACCTCGCCAGGGCAGACGGGGTGAGCCCCGAGGACATATACAGGTGCTTCGCATGGGTGAGCGACTACGCCGTCTCGTCCATGGCCGGCGTCCTCCAGTATGCGGGTATCCACGGCGGAGGCTCGCCTGTGATGGAGGACATCGCCATCCTCGGGACCTATAACATCCAGGAGAAGAAGGAGCTCGCCAAGCGTATCGCCGGCATAGAGAAGATAGATCTCGAGGGACAGTGAGGGAGTCCGGCATCCGGGTCTGATCCTGTGCTGGAGAAAGGAACCGAGATGGTCGATACCCTGGAACAGGAGGCATCCGACCGGCGATTCAGGCGGCTGAGGATATTCAATCTCGTGACCGGCCTTGTTCTACTGGTCCAGGGTGTGTTGATGGTGGTCCTCAGCAGCGATTTTTCCCTGCCGGTGATGACACATTACCTCGGTAACAACATCGGGCGCCGCATCCCCATGCCGGTGACCAGACAAGTGACCATGTTGAGGATAGGCCCGATGGTGGCCGCGTTCCTATTCATCAGCGCGGCGGCCCTTCTCCTGATCGCGGCGCCGGGGATATTCAACTGGTACAGAAAGAACCTCTTAAAGAGTATCAACTATGCGAGGTGGATCGAGTACTCGTTCAGCGCTTCGCTCATGATAGTAATCATCGCGATGCTTTCGGGGATGTACGACCTGTCGAGCATGATCCTCATCTTCTTTTTGAACATGATGATGATACTGTTCGGGCTCATGATGGAACTGCACAACCAGACGACCGAGAGGACCAACTGGAGCGCCTTCGCGTTCGGCTGCATCGCGGGCATAGTGCCGTGGGTAGTCATTGCGCTTTACTACATCTCGGCCGCGGCCGACCCCTCGAACAACATCCCCAAGTTCGTTCCATACATACTCATATCGCTGTTTATCTTTTTCAACATCTTCGCTGTCAACATGGTCCTGCAGTACAAGAAAGTCGGTCCCTGGAGGGATTACCTGTTCGGGGAGAAGGTCTACATAATCTTGAGCCTCACCGCCAAGTCGCTGCTGGCCTGGCAGGTCTTCGCCGGCACCCTGCGCCCCGGATGAGGGTTCATCCTGTCTTGCGGGGTCAGCGATGAGGATATGGGACGTACCTCCTGAGAGGCTGTGCAGGAACCACCTTCTCGGCGAGCACGCCGAGCTTCACGCCGTCTGGTCCATCCTGACGCAGGGGAAGAGCGGCTACGCGAACCATCCGGAGACGCTCAGATGGAAGGGAAAGCTCAAGGCGCTTTTTTCCAGACACGAACAGCTGGTTACCGAGATGGAAAGCAGGGGATATACGCACAAAAGCCCGCTTCCTGCCGGGCTCGCGGTCGGGGCGGAAAAACAAACGGATTTTGTCGATCCACCCGGGGAACAGATGAGGATGCTCGCCGAGAAGGGATGCGGGTGCCGCCCGCAAGTCAGTCGTACTTCACGTAGGAGCGTATCCTCTCGTAGGTCTTCTCGATGAACTCCGGGTCCGATATCTCTATCTCGATGGACTTCTGCGGGCAGACCGTGGCGCAGCGCCCGCAGGCGCGGCAGAGCTCGCCCTTAACCGCCTTCCCCTCGACGATCTCGATCGCCCCGATGTAACAGTGTTCCACGCACTTGCCACAGCCCTTGCACCTGTCGGTGAATGTCACGGACACGCTCTCCAACCAAGGCTGTACCGGGTCGAGATGTTTCACGGGGGCGAAAGCGGTGAAACGCGTTACACAGCAGCACTCGCAGCAGAAGCAGACGGTGAGCATGCGCGAGCGGTCCTTGATTCCGAAGATGAAATTGTCCACGCGCGCCTTGCCCACTACGGGGACGAGCCCCGCTTCCACTGCGCGCCGCACGTGCGCGCGTGCCTCCTCGACGCCGACCTCGCGGAAGGGCCATTTTCTTTTGCTCTCCAGGGCTGAGTCCCCCATCAGCAGGCAGCCTATTTCCACGGGATAATTCTCGCACCTGAAAGCCCTCCTGCAGCCGCAGTCGTCGAAGATGACGCGGTGGGACGCCTCGCTTATAAACCTGTCCAGAAGCTCCACCGGCATCGGCATGTTCTCCTGCATCCGGATGTCCTCGTTTATCGGCAGCCACCTCATGTCCGACTTCTCGGGTCTGAGCCAGGGATGCCAGCGATCCATCAGGGGAAGGTGAAAGAAAGCCTTCGCTATCAATGAAGCGCCGCTACTCAGCCCCCTGATTTCGCTGCTTTTTTTCATGTTGCGTTTTCCGGCCAAGACATCACTCCACCTTATTCTCGGAAACCAATGACACATTTGGTGCCTGGCACCAAATGTGTCATTTCGGCCTGCGTGGCGGTTCAGGTCGTGATCGTGTAGATGCCGTAATGCCTATCTCTCTGTTCCCAATGTATTTGAGGCCCGCGGCCGGTAACCTTCTCAAACCCCGCGGCGAGTTTGGCCGCGTATAGATCCTGGTTGTAGGCGTTCAGGATCTCAACGGATATGGAGTCACCGGTTCTGTCGAATCTCTCGGGATAGCCCAGCCCGCTGAGGGCCATCTCCAAGAGGTAGGCGTCCCAGAATGCTTCAGGATCTTCCACACTCGTTCCCCCGAGCCTGCCAAGGGAGAATCTCTTCTGGGCGTCGTAGAGAATATGCACGATCTCTTCCCCCAGCTCGTTCTCGAGTTCCCTCAATATCGCATTTACCGACTGTACGGCCATAAACTCCAGCCGCTCGCCGGATATCGGGTTACTGATGATCCCCCTTGGTATATCCCACGAGACACTTCTCGCGAACTGGACCGGGACATTGCAGTGAGAGCAGCGCTCGTAGACGAGCGGTCCGGTTCCCGGTACGACCTCCTCCAGGTAGAGTCGTTCTTCCGACCCCCCCCTTTCGCTGGCGTGGGTAAGGTGTATCACTAGATCACCGTTCTCTAACCGGTACTCGGCATTCGAGCCGGGCATCTTCTCCGCCGACTCGTATATCCCCTGGCAGTTCCCAACGATCATCGGGTTGAGACACGGGTCGCTCATCCGTATGAGGGCGTCCTTGCCCGAGTGGTAGCTGACCAGCTTCACCCTTCCTGCTCCGAGGCCGGCGAGGTCGTTCCTTATGGTCCACACGAAGAGCTTTGCCCCCCACTGGGGGCGGAAGTACCATCTGGCGGGGAGTTTCTTGATATCATAGCTAAGGTGAGTTACCCTGACCGTCTCGTAGATGCCTTTTCCGATGTTCTTCTGGGCATCGATCAAGATGTGGTCTATGGGGATACCGAGGGTGCTGGAGAGTTCATAGAAGATGCTGTCCCACTCGGATACCTCGAGGAGCATGACGGGTATGCGGGGCCTGATGCGGCCGATCATTGTGCCGTCGCTGTTCCATTCGATGAAGCGGGTGAACCTGCGGGGGAAACCGCAAATCCTGCACTTCCTCATCGCTTTCCTCCATGTGCTGCCTGTTGCCCGGTGGGCGGCTACCGCATGTCGAATACCTGCAGCACGTCACAAACATAGTATCACATGAGGGGTGCGGGGTTTGAACCATCTCCACGGAACGCCCGGGATAGCCGGGCCCGCTCGCCGGAGAGCGAATTCTGGATCCTCAAGGGATATCCGGCTGCTGTTGAGCCGTCCGTTGACCTGCTTTCAACATACTAAGATATTGATCGGCTAACGATGCGGGAGGGATGAAGAGTCAGAGTTGTTTTTATGCAGGGGTACGGAAAACAAGCATGTACGTCGAATAGTTGGAGTGATAAGAATTATTCACATGTCATTTTTTCAAGGGGGGAACGGCAATGGGATTCACTCAAAACAAATGGGGCAGGACGGTCCGATTGCTTTTTATCGTTTGCGCCGCCTTTGCGCTTCTGGTCACATGCGCCGGGGTGCTATGCTTCGAGCCGGGAAACACCCGAGCGGCGGGGGTTAGTTCCCAGTTTTACTTCGCCGAGGGCTACACCGGCCCGAACTTCGATGAATACCTCTGCATAGGCAACCCGAACCCGGAGCCTGCCACTGTCAACACGACGTACTATGTCGGCGATTACACGGGTAACCGGGTCGATACGAGGACGTATTCGGTCAATGCGTACAACAGGCTGACGGTCAACGTGAGGAACGAGGTGGGGTACGAGAAGGTGGTATCCATCCGGCTCACCTCCGAGACGCCGAATCTCATCGCCGAGCGCCCCATGTACTTCAACTACAAGGGAGCCTGGACGGGTGGACACGACGCGGTGGGTGCCGTTGCGCAGGCTACCCGCTGGTACTTCGCGGAGGGAACGACAAGGGAGGGGTTCGAGGAATGGATCACGGTTTTGAACTCCAACCCGTCGATGGCGACCCTCACTTTCCACTACATGATCGAGGGAAAGGGCGAGTCGGATTTCACGGAATACGTCGATGCCGATTCGCGCGCGACTTTCCTGGTCTCGGACCACATAGGAACGGGAAAGGACGCGAGCCTCATGCTCGAGTCCGATTGGGACGTGGTGGCGGAACGGCCGATGTATTTCAACTATCATGGTCTTGCCAGTCACAACTGGAACGGGGGGCACTGTGTCCTGGGGACCCTGGCACCGACCACCACCTGGTGCTTCGCGGAAGGGACGACCAGGTCGAATTTCGAGGAGTGGCTCTGCATACAGAACCCCAATGCGAATCCAATCACGGTCAACGCAACATACAACTTTGCGCAGGGCCAGGGATCAGCGGTGAACAAAAGCTACACCGTACCCGCAAAGCAGCGGCTGACGGTATCGGTGAACCAGGATGTCGGCCCGAACAAGGATGTCTCCTGCTTTTTAAGTTCCGAGAGCGACTTCATAGCCGAGCGGCCGTTGTACTTCAACTATAAAGGGGTCTGGGACGACGGGAGCAACGTCTTCGGCGCATATTCTCCGGGCAGGAAATGGGCGTTCGCTGAAGGATACACAGGACAGAACTTCGAGGAGTGGCTCTGCCTGTGGAACCCGTACGAGGAGACCGCGGACGTGACGATAACCTTCTACCCGGAGTCCGGCACTCCCTTGAGCGCTTCGTACAGCGTACCCGGTGCGACGCGCTACACAGTCAACGTCAACGCCCTGGTTCCGAACAGGGGCATCTCCGCCATCGTCAATTCCAGTGAACAGATAGTCGTGGAACGTCCCATGTACTTCAACTACAACGGCGTGTGGAACGGCGGCCACGACGTGATGGGCCAGCTCTGCCCCACGTGAGGGTGACGACGGGGCCGCTGTAAGCGGCCCGGGCCGATCTTGCGCTACTTCCAGAACGGCGGCTTGGAGCAATCGAAGCCGGGGTTTCCGGACGCTTTGATGATGTACACGGGCATACCGATGTAGACGTGCTCGAAGAGCTGCTCGACGTTGCCTATGTACATCCTGATGCAGCCGTGGGAGACCGACCTGCCTATCGACCAGGTGTCTCTGGTCCCGTGAATGAGGACCCCGCCGCCGTTCAAGGTGATGGCACGAGTGCCCAGAGGATTGCCCGGCCCCGGCGGAATGGAGTCGGGCATGTTCTCCATCCAGGTGGAACCCCTGTTGTACCAGGTGGGGTTCTTCTCGGTTTTCACGACGGCCCATTCCCCGATGACAGTGGGATACTGGGGTGACCCGACGCAAACAGGGTACTGCGCCAGGAGATTGTCGCGGTCGTAAAGGGAAAGGGTATGGGCACCCTGGTTCACCAGTATGAACTTGCCGATGGTCACGTCTTTGATCTTCGGAGGCGTGCGCTTGGTAAGAGGGATATCCACAGCGCGCTCGCCGTTCGCAAGCACTTTCTCTGTAGCAGAGAGCACCTGCTTGTAGTCGGCCTTGCGCCCGTCCCTGGCGGGGACTATCAACGCGTTGCCCGTCGAGACGTCCATGTAGGCGTTTCTTGGCGAGCAATTGATCGAGCTCATGGATCTTTCAACGAATGCCTGTACCTGCTGATTGTTGTACGTGACCACGGGTGGGAAGTCCATCGACCTGGGCTTTTCGAAAAATCGTCTGACCATCCGCTCTAAGATGTTGACGTTCCAGGCGCGCGCGTACGCCTCGTCCACCATCTTCGCGTAATCGATGTTCAGCCCTATCTCGGCGGGCGTTATCGCCCAGACCTCGCCGTCGACCTTGAGCTCGAGAGGCCTCGATGCGACCTCCGAAAGCCCCCTTTCGCATTTTGCGCGGGCCTCCTCCTTTGTAAGGTTGCCGACTTCGACGCCGCATATGCTGGCGCCTTCGGGGAATCTGCCGAAAGCCGAGGCATCCGCGGCGAGCAGGAACGGGAAAAAGCCCAGGAACAGGACAAGAAGCACGGCACCACCTATAAGGAGGATCACCATGGAGGTCTTTTGTTCCTCGAACCAGACGAGCGAGCGAAGAGCAGTGTCGAAAAACCTGGAGCGGGTGCCGCTCCTGCGGACTTTCCGGCGGTGTCCCCGTCCGCCCGGGGGGATTCTTCGCGTATTGATTGTGGGTCTGGAACCGATATTGGTCATTTGTTGTACTGGTCCCGGAGCTCGCGCTTCAGGATCTTTCCCGTGGGCGTCCGCGGGAGCGCGTCGGCGAAAACGACAGCCTTGGGCATCTTGAACTTACCTATTTTGTCCTTGGTCCACTCTATGACCTCATCCTCGGACAGGGTCTCTCCCTGCTGGATAACCACAATCGCCTTGACCGCCTCGCCCCACAGTTCGTGAGGGTACCCGATAACCCCGACGTCCTGTATCTTGGGATGGCGCATGAGCAGGTCTTCTATCTCCGCGGGGTAGATGTTCTCGCCGCCAGAGATGATCATGTCCTTCTTGCGGTCCATTATGTAGAAGAAACCGTCTTCGTCGCGTTTGGCGATATCGCCGGTATAGAGCCAGCCGTCCCTGATGGCCTCCGCGGTCGCCTCGGGGTTGTTCCAGTATCCCTTCATCACGAAATCGGCGCGCATGATTACCTCGCCCAGCTCCTCGGGGCCCACCTCGTTGCCGTCGTCGTCCACCACCTTGACCTCCGCGAGGAACTCCGGCAGGCCGCATGAGCCGGCCTTGAGCAGGGAGTGCTCACCGTCGATGACGGTCCCGGAGCCGCACGACTCGGTCATGCCGTACAGGTTTCGTACCTCTATTCCCGCCTCGGCGTACTCCTCGAGCAGGGCCACGGGGAGCGGCGCCGCGTAGACAAACACCTTATCAACCGAGCTCCAGTCGTACTTCTCGAAGTCGGGGACCATCTTGAGTATCTGCAGCAGGACCGGAACGGAGCCAAAGACGTTGACCTTCTCCTCCTGGATGAGCTCGAGCATCCGCTTTGGGTCGAGACTCTTCAGCATGATGCACCGGATGCCGGTCTGCGGCGCGAGCGGGACGTTTCCGATGCCGCCGATATGGAAGAGGGGAAGGACGAGCAGTGCGTTCTCGCCGAGGTGTCCCAGGGTTGCGATCAGGTTCGTCGCGCTGAAGAAGTAGTTGTTGTGCGTCAGCATGGCCCCCTTGGGCCGGCCGGTGGTGCCGGATGTGTAGAGGATAGTGAGGACATCGTCACCGCCAGCGACGACCTCCGGCTCCTCGGTTGATTCTTTCTCGACAAGAGCCCTGTAAGACGAGGCCCACTCCGGGGTATCGTCTATGATAGCGACGAAGTGCTCGGCGGGTATGTTGCTACGGAACGAATCGACGACCTCCACGTACTGGGGGCCGAAGACGAACACCTTTACGCCTGCATCGTTGAGGATGTACTCCATCTCCGGGCCGGCGAGCCGGTAGTTGATGGGGACGAGGATGGCGCCGATCTTGCCCAGGCCGAAGTACATGTCAAGGTACTCGGGTTCATTTAGCGCAAGCAACCCGACCCTGTCGCCGCGCCCGACCCCCAGCCTCTGCATGGCGTAGCCGAGCCGGTTCGCGCGGGCGTTGATCTCGGACCACGTCAGGCGGACGTCCTCGCAGACTACCGCTTCCTTATCAGGGTTCAGCATCGCTCGCTTGGCCAGACAGGACCCGAGGTTGATGGACATATCTACCAGCTCCTTTTCAGCTTAAGTCTGTAAGTTGATATCACTATAGCAACTGGAGTTTGCAGAATGGAAGGCTTTTTATCCGGTGATTCGATGCAAACAGCGGATGTCGTAGTACCGCGAGAGCAACTGTACTTCAGGTCGGTAAAGCGCCCTGGCTACCAAAGCACCGCTGATACTGGTATCCTCCAGGAGTCGTTCTCGCGATAACGGTGGAAGAAAAAAAGGATAAGGCCTATGGAGCAGATGCAGGCGACAAAAAAGCCGACACGGGACTACCCCTCTTATT
>JAENXM010000180.1 GCA_016649525.1 Actinomycetota bacterium | reverse complement strand
TGAATACGACATGTACTTCGAGGTGGCGAACCTCAGGCTGGTGCGGAGCGGTGAGAAACCGCTTGAATAAAGAATCGAGACGTTAATAATGCAACGCGGATTATTATCTTTTTGACATTGTTGCACGCAGCGGCCTGCAATATGCTATAATGACCGCGAGCTAAAGTTCTTAGGTAGAAGAAGTTGTTGTCCCGAGGATCGAATCTCGGGGCATTTTTTATGCACAAAGGGGGTGTAAGAGAATGAAGATATATGTTGGAAACCTCAGCTATACAACCAGCGAGGAAGACATCAGAACGGCTTTCAGCCCGTTCGGCGCGGTGGATTCAGTGGACGTGATCATGGATCGCGGCACCGGCAGGTCGAAGGGATTCGGCTTCGTCGAGATGAGCGTTGACGCCGAGGGGCAGGCGGCGATAGATGCCCTGAACGGCAAAGAGCTTGATGGTCGCAGTCTGAACGTAAACGTGGCAAGGCCCAGGGAGGAACGCCCGCAAAGTTCGTCCCGGTACTAAGAGACTCTATGTGTGCTGGTCCGGCGGATACATACAAGGTCCGCCGGTCCGGTTGCACGTAGGCTGCATCAGACATGTCTGGTTTTACCTTCCGCAGTGCAGAGACTCCGTCCGTCAGAGCGAAGGAATCGCGCTGTCAAACGGTATCCCGTTGTAGATTCGGCGCTCCTCGCCGTAGGGGTCGTTCTCAACGGAAGGTTCGACATTGAATATCATGGTCGCCCTGGTCTGCGTATTGTAAGCGGGCCAGTTCGGGATGCTCTTATTATTGGGGTCCCCCGTTTTCGCGAAAGCGATCCAGGTATTGTGCATTATGTCGGCGAGTTTTTGCGGCGGGTCGTTACCTAACAATTGAACTGTTGCCCCCGCGTGAAGATGGTCAAAGACGAAGGGGATTTCCAGGGCATGACAGGCGCCGAGGATGCCGCCCTGCACCGGATTCGGCCAGGTGAAGAGGTACATCCATGTCTTCGGCTGTTGGGCCGACTGGGCCTCCACGACCCGGATCCCCGGGACGCGGAACATCACATCTGTCGTAATGGCCATCGAGATGTCGCCGTCCGTCGCATCAGGACGCCTTGATTTGTAGCTGGCTTCGATAGAACCCGCGCGGGCGCCCAGTGCTTCTTTCAGCATGGGCATGTACTGGAGGGCAATATTGACGGGTATTACTTTCAATAGGGGAACATCCACCATCCACAGGCGCACTTCATCCAGGTTCGTGCCCGTCAGGAAGTCCACGCCCGCGGCGCTTCCCTTCGCGATGGCTTGAAGCGGTGGTTCGGGCAGCACGGACCCGTCGATCACAGGGCCGAGCGGGGTGCCGGACCGGCCCTCTTTAGCCATCAGGTCACTCTGCGCTTTGATGATCTGCTCGGGAGTTAGCGATTTCATTCCGGCCATATCGTTGACACCCGCATTTGTCATGAACTTCCCGGTTATCTCGGACGAGTAACCGACATTGTTTATGAGGTTCAGAGCGCCGCTCTCGCCTATTGCCCGGCGGAAAAGGCCCTTGGCCGCCGGCATCCCCATGAGCGTGCACACGCTCATGCTTCCCGCGGACTCGCCGAATATCGTCACGTTATCCGGGTCGCCCCCGAACGCCGCGATGTTTTCCCGCACCCACTTGAGTGCCGCCACCTGGTCGAGCATCCCCAGGTTCCCGCTCTCCCCGTACTCCGGTCCGCCCACGCCACCGAGATACAGAAAGCCCAGGGCTCCAAGGCGGTAGTTCAAGGTCACCATAACGACGTCTCCGTGCATTGCAAAGGTCGAGCCTTCATACCACTCGTCGGAGCCGGACCCGTTTGTGAAGCCGCCGCCGTGAATCCAGACCATCACCGGGCGGCGCTCGTTGTCTGTTCCCGGAGTCCAGACGTTCAGTGAGAGGGAGTCCTCGGACTGTTCCTGCGTCGTGGCCGCACCGAACGTATCAGTTGTCTGCGGCGCTACCGGACCATACAGCGCGGCCTTGAACGTATCGCTCCACGGCTCCGGGGGCTCTGGCGGCTTCCATCGGAGCTCGCCCACAGGCGGTCTGGCATAAGGGATACCCTTGAAAACGAGGATGTCACCTTGACCGACCTGCCCTTTTACTTTCCCGGAGCCAGTCTGGACAACGAGATTCCTCCCTCCGCATCCAGGACAGACCGCCAGGACCGCACCCAGAAGGGCAACGATAAGCAGAGTCAGGACCAGTTTCTTAGATATCAGAAGCATATGGTTGTCAGACACACAATCCTCCTGATCGCGAAGAAGACGGACAACATGTATTATCAGTTGGGAATTATATCAGAGACACCCCGAGGAGAACCTGCAGTCTATTGCATGCGCTTCGAGATTACGGACCTGCGGCCGGGACCGATGTCTTATAAAAAGTCAATGCCTATCGGGAGTTGCCACCCTCCCGTAGCGGGCTAAACCTCTATTGGAGGGATCAGATACTCTTCCAGCTCCTCAAGCTCTTCCGCCGACTTACCCGGCTTCTCCCAGAAAGCAAGCGCGAGATTCACCACCAGCAGGGAGACCCCGACGACCAGCATGACGTAAAGCACCTGCTTGAGCGTGCCGTGGAAGAGGAATATGCCCGTGACCTCGATCACCGCTGCCGCGACGAAAAGGACGACGAAGAGCTTCTTCTCGAGCGCCAGGTGGTACATGGCGAGCAGCTTGACCAGGGCGAAAACGGCCATGACGATCCCGAAGAGCCCGACGATGCCGGCGCTCGCGCGCCCCTTCGTGCCGGCGAAGAAGTAGCCGGTGAAGCTGGGGAACAAGAGGTAGAAGCCCGCGACCACCCCGACCATTATGGTTACCGATATGAGGCTTACGGCCAGGACGCCTCTAGTAGGTTCACCCTTTGCTTTGAGGCTGCTGACCCATGGGAACATGACCGCCACAATCGCCTCGGGAAAGAACATCACCGCTTTGCCTGCCAGCGCTCCATACGAATAGATGTCAGCCTGTCTGGGGTCCTTGAACAGGGCCTTTACGAGGACGATGTCTATCTGGGTCATCAGAAAAACGAGAAAAGTAACAGCGGCTACGGGGAGCAGGAACCAGAGCGCTCGCGCGGGATGAAAGCCCTCGAGCCGCTCGATGGGCCCCCTGAACACGTCCCGGTTCAAGTAGACCACAGTTCCCGCCACCATTAGCGCCGCTATGGTCGCGGCGCCAAGCGCGCCGTAGACCTGGAGTCCGACCCCGACCAGGACAACCCCGATGACTATCCTCAGTGCGGCGGTTGACACGGCTGCTGTGCCGAGGCCTATGAACCTCTGCTCTCCCTGGAGCAATCCGTAAGGGAGGGTGATGTACAGAGACAACGCGACCGAAGAGCCGAGGATTATTACGAAAAAGGGAGAATCGAGACGCAGCACGTGCGCAAGCGGCCAGGAAATCGGGATGCTGATCAGGATCGCGGCGGCGCCCGCCAGAAGCAGCCACCGCGAGAAGCTGCGGATAAGGACATGCACTTTGTCTCGCTCTCCGGTGGCTTCGAACTGCGCGACATATTTCGTGATCACCACCTGGGTAGAGACAGCGGCCATTACTACTATTAGATAGATTGCGTTTAGGGAGTTAAAGCTGCTGAACGCGCCGGCTTTGGGCAGCATCCGGGTCATGATCACGCTGTATAAATAATTAAGCAAGCCCGCCACAGTGAATGCCACGACCATGATTCCGAAATCCCTGACAAGGGATCCGCGCAGCGATGCGATTACCCTCTGCACGGCGGTCGGCTTTGCGGCGAGCTCTCTTTTATCTTCCAATACCTGTCCTTCGACCCCGCTGGACCTGCGCATACACTATCACTAACGCCTCCAATACCGTTATTCTTTACGCGCGACGGCGCACCTTGCGAGACACCCGACAATGGTTGACTTGCGGCGTCGTCCGTGCAGAATGTAATCTTGCGTTGGGAACAAGGGCCAGTAGCTCAGTTGGTAGAGCACCGGACTTTTAATCCGGGTGTCG
>JAENXM010000102.1 GCA_016649525.1 Actinomycetota bacterium | reverse complement strand
GTCCGCGTGGCCCGGGCAGTCCACGTGGGCGTAGTGGCGCTTCTCCGTCTCGTACTCCACGTGGGCGATGGCGATGGTTATCCCCCGCTCCTTCTCCTCGGGAGCGTTGTCGATCGACTCGAAGGTACGCACCTCCACGGGAAAACCCCTCTCGTTGAGCACCTTGGTTATGGCTGCCGTAAGCATCGTCTTGCCGTGGTCGACGTGCCCTATGGTGCCCACGTTCACGTGGGGCTTTGTCCTCTCAAACTTCTGCTTGGCCATGGTGCCCCTGCCTCCTTGTTCTTCTCAAGTCTCGCCTTCCGAGAAACACCTCAGGCAACCGGCTCGTTCTCTCTGGTAGCGGTGACTGGATTCGAACCAGTGACCTCACGGGTATGAACCGTGCGCTCTAACCGCTGAGCTACACCGCCCCGGTAAACCTCCCTATATAAAATAAACTCCTGCACGCGGGAGCGCAACGCATGGAGCCCGGTGTCAGATTCGAACTGACGACCCCATCCTTACCATGGATGTGCTCTACCAGCTGAGCTAACCGGGCTTGCCCGTTTTTTAGGCCGTGGCACAAAAGCGCCACGGCTCACTGACTAGGCTACCAAATTTCGCCCTACCGCTCAAATAATCAAGTATGCAAAAAAGGGGTCAGGCACCAGTTTCGCAAGTTGCACCTTGTTTAATCGATGCTGGTGGGGGAGGTAGGATTTGAACCTACGTAGGCTACGCCAACGGATTTACAGTCCGCCCCCTTTAACCACTCGGGCACTCCCCCGAACAGTGGAATGAATGATAGCAGTAACGTTGCACTCCATCAAGGAGCGTGCCCATTATTCGAAAAGCTTGCCGCTACCCCCGGTTCTCGATATGTAGATGCTGTCGCCGAGCACGCTTTTGAGCATGTCCTCGAACATGCGCGCGTTGGTCGGTGCCTGGCCCTTGTAGTGGTTGTTGAATATGACGTAGGTCCTGTCGGACTTCTCGGAGATGTCCTGGACCTTCGCCACCCACTCGCCGAGCTCGCCCTCGCTGTAGAGGTAGTTGTAGCGCTCCCAGGACTCCCTTTTCTGGTCCCACCAGACGCTCGCGTTACGCCCGTGAAAGCGCATATAGCCGACCGGGCCCGTCACCTCGACCCTTCCGGAGACCAGCCCCTTGAGGCGCGGCTCGTCAACGCAGCAGAAGCCGAGGTCGAGCTCCTTTAGAAGCATAAATGTATCCTTTGTTTCCCACTCGCTGTTTCGGAACTCCACCACCGTATCCATACCCTCGAGTCCCCTGGCAAGCACTTCGAGATAGAGGCGGTTCTCCGGGTTGTTCTTGAAGCCCCAGGGAAACTGCGCGAGCACGCAGCCGAGCTTTCCGTGGTCCGAAAGCGGCCGCAGCGCGGCCCCGAAGCGCTTGAAAACATCTGGATCGGTGCCTATCTCGTGCGTCATCGCGCGGTTGGCCTTGACGGTGAACTGGAACTCGGTGGGGGTGCGGCGGGCCATCGACGCCAGCCTGTCCGGAGCCGGGATCGCATAGTACGTCGAGTTAATCTCCACGACGGGAAAATGCTCCGCGTACTCCTCGAGCATCTGGCGAGGCTGTATTCCCTCGGGGTAGAAGGGGCCGGCCCAATCTTTGTAGCTGAAGCCCGCGGTCCCTACATAAACCGTCATCTGGCACGCATCTTCTCCATGTGGACTACCGTACTGCCCCTCCCGCTCTCCACGAGGACCTCGTCCATGAGGCCCCTCATTATCTGGATACCCCTGCCGTGGAGCGCCATGGGCGATGGGGGGCCCTCTTCTATCGCCCTGGGGTCGAAGCCGGTCCCTCTGTCCATGACCTCGACGACCATGCGGTCCCCGGCATCGGTCATGGTGATGTGCATCGAGCCATCGACCGGGCAGGCGTACTGGACGATGTTCTTCAAGGCCTCCTGCGTGGCGAGCGCAATGTCCTCCGCGTCGGCCTCGAATCCGTGGCGCTGGGCGAACTTCCGGACAACCGAGCGGGCCCTCCTGAGCGACTTATGCCGGCACGGGAAATCGACTTTGAGCTTACTCTTGTTTACGCCGCGAAAGATAGGTTTCATCAGGTGAGGTCGGAGAAGAACTCCTCGTCGTAGTAACCGCCGGCCGCCCCCACATGCTCGAGGGCGCGGCCGAGATTCGGGAAGATGTGAAAAACCTTGTCGAGGTCAACCAGCTTCAGGATCTTCAGCATGTGGGGGTTATCGATCACGAACGCTATCTCACCATCGGCCGACTGGACCTTCTGGAATGTCTCTATCAGGCTACCCAAGCCGCTCGAGTCGATGAAAGTGAGCTTGGTAAGGTCCATTATCAGGTCGTGCCGCCGGTCGCCCTCGAGCTTAAGCACCACCTTCCGGAACAAGGGAACAGTGTACACGTCCAGTTCGCCTACCGGCGTAACCAGGACATAGCCCTCCTTTTCCTCGGCCTGGATCTCCAAGACCCCGTGTCCTCCTCGCAGAACTACTTCTTTGAAGACCTGACAACAAGCGCGACGGCGATAACAATGGCAACAATGATCCAGAGGCGCTTTTTCTTGCGCGCTTTCCCGGCTTTGCGCGCATGCTTTTTCTTCTTGCGGCGGGAAAGGCCGCTCGCTGCTTCCTTGCGCAGCTCTTCAGGAATCTCCTCACCCTTCTTTGCGAGCTTCTCGATCTGTCGCCCTGCCTTTTTCTTCTCCTTCTTAAGCTCCTGCTTCTTCTTGAGCCTGCCAACCGCAAAGTTTATCAGCATGCCGATAAGCGCCCGCATCACAATGTCGTAGACATGGCGACCGGGCTTCTGGATCTCCTCGGATTCCACCGTGATCTGTGATTCCGCCATCTGAACCTCCTCGCCTGAAGGCGCCACAACACTGACGACTATACTATAAAGGATAGTACGTTACCACAGTTCTTGCAGCGGTCGCCTTCGAGCCCGTGCGCGCGGGTTATGTATCCGTCACGCTCGACCACCGTGCCACCGCACTCGGGGCAGCAACTGTTCCCCGCATCCTCCGCCCTCACGTTACCAAGGTACACGTACGGCAGTCGCTCGCGCGCTATATCATATGCCTTCCTTAGCGTCTCGACCGGGGTCGGCTCGATCCGCATCTTGTAACATGGGTAGTACGCGGAGAAATGAAGCGGGGTCTCCCTGCCGAGGCTCTCCACGAAACCCACCAGTTCCCGTATGAGCTCATCGGAGTCGTTCAGTGTCGGTATGATGAGGTTTGTTATCTCGATATGGCAGTCGCCGCTCGCCCTGCGGCAGGTGTCGAGGACAGGCTGGAGCTTCGACTGGCAGATCTTCTTGTAGAAACCGGGATCCATCGACTTCACGTCGATGTTCATTGCATCGATGAAGGGCAACAGCTCCTCGAGAGGTTCCGGGTTGATCGAGCCGTTGGTGACAAGTACGTTCTTCAGCCCCCCGGCCTGCACCTTGCGTGCGCACTCGAGGACGAACTCGAACCAGACGAATGGCTCGTTGTAGGTATAGGCGACCCCTATTGAGCCTTTCCTGTCCGCCATCGCCGCGATCTCATCGGACGTTATGTACGTACCGGCGGTGTCGGATTCGATCATCTCCCAGTTCTGGCAGAAGTCACACCGCTGGTTGCACCCCCTTGTGCCAATGGAGAGTATCGGCTTGCCGGGATGGAAGTGGTAGAGCGGCTTTTTCTCGATGGGATCGAGGTTGCAGGCAAGGATATGCTCGTAGACGTCCGAATAGAGAACCCCGTCGAGGTTCGACCTCGCCCTGCAGAACCCTCTTCTGCCGTCTTTTATCTTGCACTCCTGAGGACAGAGGTGGCAATGCACCTTTCCATCCCCCAGTTTCTCGTAGTAGGAAGCCTCTTTCACCTCACGTCCCCTAATTGTTGATGTCACGGGCGAATGCGAAGTTAATCCCCTTGGCCTTTAGCTCCTTTACCATCTCACCTACAATCTTCGCGGTGTTCGGGCGGTGCCAGTGGCATATGCCTATCGCGTAGCCGTCCTCGCGGGCGATGTCGGCGAGCTCACACATCGCGGAACGTATAAACTCAGGATCGTTCTGATGGTCGATAAAAACCTGGTTCCTCTTTTCACCCATGCCGAGCTGAACCGCCGCGTAGGAGACCATGCTGTTCGCGGAGCTCCTGCTGTCGACGACGTAGAAACCGTGCTGTTTTGCCCACTCACACTCGAAGGTCATCAGCTGAAGGTCGTCACATCCCCTGCCGCCCTGGTGGTTGTTGATCCCCGACACATTCGGTACCTTCGAAAGGTCGCCGTCCAGCGTTACGAATACGTCCTGTTTGTTCATGTTCGTAGACAGATGGCCCTCACCCGCAAATGAGTTCGGGGGCTGGTTCTCTGTGGGGATGTGCATCATCACCAGGTAGCCGGCCTGGTAGAGCCTGTCGGCGAGAGTATATGAGAGCGGCGGGTACGGCAGCACCGAGAAAGAGAGCGGGGCGTCTATCTTCTTCCACTCCGCGAGTTTGCTCTCGACGTTGCCCACGTCATCCACGATTATCGCGACGGACGGGGGGCTGGTGTCCGACCTCTTCTCGATACGCCGGCCGGCAGTTATTTTGCCCGCTTCGGTCCCATGTTGCACGACCTTTTCATTGCCCGTGTCACGGTGCTCCTTCGGGACATTCTCATGCGAGAAGATGAGGTCTTTGTACGGACCCCAGGGTCCAAAAAGAACCACGCCGGCCGCCAGAATTATGGCAACCGCGAGTGTTATTGCGAGTCTCTTTGCCCTTTTGTCACCCATCTCTTGCTCTGACGCCTAGGCTTCTATAGATACTCTTACGCTAATGACTTTAACACCGGCTGTTTATATCCCTGCTTGATATCCATCAACTTGGGGGGCTCCGGTTTGGATGATGAAAGCCTGTCAAGTTTGAAGTTCTAGCCCGGCCTCTCAGGCCGGGATGAATGAACCGGGCTAAGAGCCCGGCCTTAAAGAAGCTTGAGGCCGTGCAGCACCCCTGCCATGTCCTCCCTGCAGGCAGCTGAAACGGACATGAGAGGAAGCCTGAGCTCGTCGCTCTCGATGATCCCGAGCAGCTTCATGGCCACCTTCGCTGGCGCCGGGTTCGGCTCTTTAAACATGGTACGGACCAGCGGCAGCAGCCGGTAGTGAAGCCGCCTCGCCTCCTCGATGTCGCCCTGGCAGGTCGCGCGGCATAGCGAGAGGAAGTCCGCCGGCAGAACGTGGGCGCTGGCAAGTATGCCCCCGTGCCCACCGAGGCAGCAGATGCTGAAAAGGAGATGGTCCTCCCCCGAGAGAACGGAAAAGCCGTCGGTGCGGGCTATTATGTTCATCGTCTGGTTGACGTCACCGCTCGCGTCTTTTATCCCCACTATGTTCGGGATCCGCGAGAGTTCGACCACCGTATCCACCTCAATGTTGCGGCCGGTACGCGCCGGTATGTTATAGATGAGGATGGGACGCTCGGTGATCTCGGAGACCGCCCTGAAATGCTCGACGATTCCTTCCTGGCTCGGCCGGTTGTAGTAAGGACCCACAACGAGGTATCCCTGCAGGTCGAGCTCCTCGGCCTTTCCCACTAGGCTCAGGGTCTCCTGCGTGGAGTTGGTGCCGATACCGGGAATCACCGGAATCCGCCCGCCGGCCTGGTCCGCCACTACCTCGATGACCCTTATGTGCTCGTCGTGGGAAAGGGTAGCGCACTCACCGGTCGTCCCTGTGGGTACGAGGCCGCTCGCACCCTGGTCCACCGCGTAATCGATCAGACGGCGAAGGCTCTCCTCATCGATCTCACCGTCCTTGAAAGGGGTCACGTTGGGAACGAAAACGCCCTCGAATCTGACCTCCGACAACTCAGGCACCCCCCGGATACCAGATCACTTCCAGGAGACTTTCACGGAATCATTCTATACCGATGTCCCTGCCAAGGATAGCCGCGGCTCGGCTCGACGTAGAATTCGTCTTTATAGTAAAGACCCGTGTCGCAGGGATTTATCCTAACCTCGACGCCGAGGTAGCCGGTGAGCCTTCCCAGTAGCCTTTTCCACCGCAGGCTACGCCGTGGTAACCGAGGTCTATCGTGTAGCCGTCGATGCCCGCGCCTATGACAATCGCGTCGTACTCATCAACCATCGGTCGGACCTAGAGCTTCCAGTAGGGCTCCTGTTGGCCTGAGGAATAGTCGTAGAAGCCCTTCTTGCTCTTGCGCCCGAGTAATCCCGAGGCGACCATCCTCTGCATCAGCTCGGGCGGCCAGTACTTCCCGTCTCGGGTCTCATCGTAGAT
>JAENXM010000092.1 GCA_016649525.1 Actinomycetota bacterium | reverse complement strand
GGAACCTCGGCGGTCGGGACCAGCAGGAGGTCGTCGTCGCGGCACCAGAACATGTCCTTCGCGAACTTTGGAAGCTGCCCGACCCCAACGAACGCTTCCGGGTTGTTCAGTATCGGCGGGAAGACCTCAGTATAGCCATGTTCCCTCGTATGCAGGTCCAACATGAAGTTGATTAGGGCTCGCTCCAGGAGTGCCCCGGCGCCCTTGAGGAGCGTGAACCGCGCGCTCGCGATCTTCGCCCCCCTCTTGAAGTCCAGGATGTCGAGCCCCTCGCCTACCTCCCAGTGCGGGCGGGGCTTGAAGGTGAACTCCGGAGGCTCGCCCCAGCGCCTTACCTCGACGTTCGATTCCGGGTCCGAGCCCACCGGCACCGTTTCGTGCGGGATGTTCGGGACTTCGAGCATTAAGGTTCTCAACTGCTCCTCGACATCGCGGACGTTCAGGTCCATTTCCTTGATGCGCTCTGATATCTCCTTCATGCGCTCCACTATCGGAGCCGCGTCTCCGCCCGATTTCTTCAGGGCGACGATCTCGTCGCTTGCCCTGTTGCGCTCGTGCTTGAGCTCCTCGACCTCGAACAGGAGCCCGCGGCGGCGCTCGTCGAGCGCGAGTATGCCGTCGACGTCAGCCTCCATGCCGCGGTTTTGGATGGCCTTCTTGACGAGATCCGGGTCATCTCTTATGAGCTTGATGTCGAGCACTTCGTCCTTCCCCTATCCTAGAGGCGGCGCGGCCGGGTAAGAACCGAGCAGCTTTATCTCGCGCAGTTTCCCCATGAGCGACCCTAGGGCGTCCTTGACCGCTTCGTCCTCCACGTGTCCGTCGATGTCGATAAAGAAATAATATTCCCCGAGAACCTTCTTCGTGGGTCGTGACTCGATCTTCGTGAGGTTGATGCCGCGGGACGCGAACTCGGTGAGGATCTCGAGAAGGCTGCCGGGGCGGTTCTCCCTGATGAAGCACGCCATCGATGTCTTGTCGGCGCCGGTGGGCGGCGGCCTTTCTTTCCCCACGACTATGAAGCGTGTGCGGTTTGAGGGGTAATCCTCGATGTCGCGCTCAAGCACGACGAGGTCGTAGAGAGACGCCGCTATCTCTGTCGTCACCGCCGCCGCGGGCTCGTCCATCCCTGAAACCGTCTTCGCCGCCTCCGCAGTGCTGTTCGCCGCCACCAGCGGCACTTTCGGGAAGTTCCTGGTAAGAAAGCGCCTGCACTGGGCGGTAGCGTGCGGGTGGGAGACAATCTCCTTGATCTCTTCCTCGGATACTCCCGGCTTTGCGACGAGACGATGCCGTATCGGGTGGACGATCTCCCGCTCGATGTAGATCTGTGTCTCGAACGCAAGGGTATCGAGTGTAACGTTCACCGAGCCCTCTATGGAGTTCTCTATCGGCACGAACCCGCTTTTGACCTCGCCGGCCTCAACGGCGAGTAGCACCTCCGGGACAGTCCCATAAGGAACACTGGTGCCGAAGTTCTCGGACAGGTTTGCCTCCAGGGCTTCCTGGGTGAACGTCCCCGGGGGGCCAAGATAGCCTATGCTCGGCATGCTCAGTCTCCGTTCGGCTCCTTGCGTCGGAGTCTTTCCACGGGGGTATTAAGTGACTGCGGCCTCGACGCGGGCTTTTGCCGAGGAGTCTCCTGCTCGGTTATCTCTTTCTCCACGTCGAAGATCCCCTCTTTGGTCGGCACGGGAATCGGTTCTGTCGGATTGTCAGCGGGGTGCTCAGGGCGCGGCCGCCTCGGAGTTTCGCCGGGCTCCACGGCCGCGGTTCTCCTGGACCTGGCGCGCGCCGGGCGCTCCTTGACATCGGGAGGCCTGTCCTCGATCTCCGGCCGGCGTTCATCCCCGGAAGTGCGGATGTTCGCCCTCGCCGCCCTCTGGCGCGGCATGTCACGTTCGGCGGCACGCCCGGCCGAGCGGCGCCTGGGCCGCCCCTCCATTTCGGAAGCAAGACTTACCAGCTCGGCGCGCCTTTCCTCCTCACGGGAAGTCTCGATGTACTCCCTGTCATGGAAGAGCTTCAGGCTCGCGATCTTCTCCTCGTGTTCGTGGTCTGTCGCCTCCATGGGGAGTGCGCCCGTCTCCCTGCTCTGCATCGCCAGCCTGATCGCCTCTTTCTCCTCCGGTGAAAGCAGGTAGGAAGAATCCCTCTCGATGATCGGCTTCGCGTACGTCCTGGACTCAGAACGCCCGTATATCGAGCTTACGACGAGGCCGTTACCCCTGTCATCGAGCAACGCTATTGAGAAGCTGAGCAGGCCGCCAAGGTCCCGGAACGCGTCGTACCTGACAACACCTGCATGCTGAACGGCGCCCGCCATGCGCCGTAGCACGAAAGCGTAGCGCTCGGACAGGCTCTCCACCTCATCTCTCAACTTAAGGGTCTGGACGATATTCTCGTTCACTATCTCCACAAAGTTCTTGCCCTCCGAGCCGCGGGTCAGCAGGTCGTAGCCGCCCTCGAGCCTCCTCATGCGCCAGGAGAGGTAGATTATGAAAACGATTGATAAGACACAGACCGACGCAAGGGCTATGACGATCGCGGTTATGTTGTTCTGGACCATGGTCTCTCGCCTATCCGGTTCGGCTCTCTTCTCGGGCGTTATAGTCTCTATGGGCTCTCTTTCCAACCCATAGGTTTTCCCGATTATACAATAGGGGGGTGGCCTTTTCACCCGGACAGAAGCGGCGGTGCCTGGCACGGGAACCTCATTGCCCTCTGATATAATTCGTTATAGGGGTCATACTTCGATGGAAACAGGTCTCGAGGACAAATATCACAGGCTTAAAGAGAACCTGGCGGACATGGGAAGCGCCCTGCTGGCCTTCTCCGGCGGTGTGGACAGCACGCTGGTGCTCGCTGTCGGAAAAGAAGCGCTGGGGGAGGATATCGTCGCGGTGACCGTTCATTCGCCGCTTCACCCGAAGGAGATGCTCGAGAACGCCGCCTCCGTCGCAGAAAGGCTCAGGGTCGAACACATCACTGTCGCTGTCAACGAGCTTGCCAACAACGCTCTAGTAGCAAACCCGCCCGAGCGCTGCTACCTCTGCAAGCACGACAGGTTCAGCGAGCTTTTGGAGATCGCGAACAGGGAGGGTATCGCGGAGGTCATCGACGGCACCCAGGTCGACGACACCGGGGACTACCGGCCGGGGATAGACGCCGCGCAGGAGCTGGGCGTCAGGAGCCCACTCCTCGAAGCGGGCTTCTCGAAATATGAGGTCAGGGCTCTATCGCGGGAGCTGGGGCTGGCGTCCTGGAACCAGCCTCACAGCACGTGCCTCGCCACGCGTGTCGCATACGACCAGAGGATCACCCGTGAGAAGCTCACAATCATTGACAAGGGCGAGCGGTTCTTGAGGGCGCTGGGGCTCTCCGAGGTGAGGCTGCGTCTCATCGACGAGAAGACCGCGCGGATAGAGGTCAGTACCTCGTCACTCGGCACACTCGTGTCGGAAGGGGTGCGGCAGAAGGTCATTGAGAAGATGAAGGACCTCGGCTTCACCTACACGACGGTTGACCTGGCCGGGTACCGCTCAGGCGCCCTGAACGAAGCGTTTTTTAAACCCTGAGCACAAAACGGGGATTAACATGAAATACGAGGAAGAGATAAAAGAACTCCTGCTTAAAGTGAAGTCGGGTGAAGTCACGCTGGACGGCGCTGTCTCACGCCTGAAGTCGCTCCCTTTCACGGACCTCGGGTTCGCCAAGGTCGACCACCACAGGGAGCTCAGGCAGGGGCTGGCCGAGGTAGTATACTGCGAGCCGAAGACCCTCGAGCAGATCAAAGGTATAACCCGGGCGCTTCTCGAGAAGAACAGGGGGAACATACTCCTGACGAGGGCAGAACGGGAAGTGTACGATATGGTACACGGACTTGACGCGCGCGCCGTTTACTACCCGGAGGCCCGCCTGGTGACCATCGAGCGGGAGCACATAGAGCCGTTCGGCCTCGTGTGCGTCGTAGCGGCCGGGACGGCCGACATACCGGTCGCGGAGGAGGCGCGGGTGACCGCGTCCCTGATGGGAAGCCGGGTGGAGGCTTTCTATGACGTCGGTGTGGCTGGCGCGCACAGGCTCTTCGCCTACCGCGATTCGCTCGAGCAGGCAAGCGCGGTCGTGGTGGTTGCGGGGATGGAAGGCGCGCTCGCGAGCCTCGTGGGGGGGATAGTGTCCTGCCCGGTCATCGCAGTCCCGACGAGCGTGGGCTACGGGGCGAGCTTCGGGGGGCTGGCAGCGCTTCTCGCCATGATTAACTCCTGCGCCGCGGGGGTCAGCGTCGTGAACATCGATAACGGGTTCGGCGGTGGTTACCTGGCGGGATTGATAAACCGGCTGGTCTGCGAGGTCAAACCATGACGATTGCATACTTCGACTGCTTCAGCGGGATAAGCGGCGACATGATCCTCGGCGCGCTCGTAGACCTCGGGCTCGACGTCGAAGACCTGGCCTCGACCCTGAGCTCGCTCGACCTCGAAGAGTTCCGCCTGGAAACGCGCGAGGTATCGAGCTACGGCCTGCGCGCCACGAAGGTGGACGTGATCTTCCCCGACAGCGTCCTGGTGCGGACCTTCAACAATATCCGGGACCTTATCGAGAACAGCACGCTCCCCCAGCGGGTGAAGGCGACCAGCATGGAGATATTCATGAGGCTCGCGAGCGCCGAGTCGGTCGTGCACGGCAAGCCGATCGACCAGGTGCACTTCCACGAGGTCGGAGCCGTGGACTCCATAGTGGACATAGTCGGCTCGGCATACGGCGTGCACGCGCTCGGGATTACGGAGGTGTTCAGCTCACCCCTGCCTATGGGCCACGGCATGATCAAGACGGCGCACGGTGCGCTCCCCGTCCCCGCGCCGGCCGTGCTGGAGATCCTGCAGGACACCCCGACATACGGAAGGGGCATACCGACGGAGATAGTAACTCCGACCGGAGCCGCGGTAATCAAGACGCTCGCCACATCCTTCGGGGTCGCACCCCCGATGCGCATAGACAGGGTGGGGTGCGGGGCGGGGACAAAGGACATCGGAGTCCCCAACCTGCTCCGCGTGGTGACCGGCGTGCCGATCGAGTACCCGGCGGAGGGTGAAGAGCTCGCGTACCTCGTATCGACGAACATCGACGACATGAACCCCGAGTTCTACGACTATGTCATCGAGCGGCTGCTCGGCGCGGGCGCCCACGACGTATGGCTGACACCGATCCAGATGAAGAAGACGCGCCCCGGCACCGTCATCACCGTCCTCTGCGCTCCCGGGGACGCTACCGCGCTGAAACGCATACTGCTCGAGGAGACGAGCACCTTCGGCCTTCGCACATCCACCGTGATGAAAAAGGCGATCGAGCGCGAGATCGTCGAGGTAGAGACCCCCTGGGGTAAGGTGGCCGTGAAGGTGGGCCGCGAGGGCAACCGGGTCACAAACATCTCTCCGGAGTTCGCGGACTGCGCGAGGATCGCGGGAGAGCAGGGCGTTCCCATCAAGGAAGTCTTCAGGAAAGCCCAGTCCCTGGCCCAGGAACAGCTCGAGAATATTTAGACCGGGCTCTTAGCCCGGTTTCTTCTCGAGAATATTTAGACCGGGCTCTCAGCCCGGTTTCCCAGTCCCGGCCTGAGAGGCCGGGCTTAAGTTACCCGTTATTCCCCGGCCTGAGAGGCCGGGCCAAGCAACGAAAGGGGTCAGGCCACTTTCGCTGCGTTAATCGCCTTCGGCCCGCATGATGAAGCTGAACTCCATCTGGTTGTTGTCGGTCTTCTTCTCGTGGGGCACCGGGCCGGCCTTGATCGTTATCGTGTTCTTGCTATCCTCGCCGGTAGCCGGCTTCAGGCCTTCGATGACCACTGTCGCGGTCTCCTTGGGCGCGAGCTTGGAAATCTTCCGGGTCTTCTTCTGGGGCGTGCCCTCCGGCGATATCGTCAGTGTCACGACGACCGGGATGTCCTCTTCCTCCTGGTTTCCCTGGTTCTCAACCGCGACCTTCACGGTGAAGTTCTTCGAGAAGGGCAGTATCGATAGCCCGGATTCGGTGCGGTCCGCTCTCGCGGGCGAAGTGGAATACTGAGTGACCGCCACGCCGTGAAGCTCGCTCCCGGTCTCCGTCCCGCTGATCCCGCTTATGTACTCGTTCACGCTTGCGGGAAGCGCGTCGCCCTGCTTCGGGACGAACACGGAGTCCGCGACCTTCTCTAACGTCATCTTGGCGGCCTTGAGCTTTCCCTCCAGTCTCTCCCGGAAACGGAGAGCCACCTCATCGCTCAAGACCAGGTCCATCAAACCCTCGTACATCACCGAGGACGCGTTCTCGGTATTCTTCTTGTCAAAAACATCCAGAACCGCTACGTGGAACTTGTGGACCCCGCCCTCTCGATCTTCAAAGCTGAGCTCCAACAGCGGGTTGAGGTCCTGCGCCTTCTGGGGCACCTGCACCTTCTTGAGCTGCTTCGAGATGTCGCTCGAGTCGCTGACCATCTGGGTGAGCTTCCGGGAAACGTCGGCCTTCGTATAGTCCTCAATGTTCCTGCGGAGATTGTCGAATTGGACCCCTACGCCCGCCGAGCGCTGGATGAGCTTGTTCACGGTCGAAGTGTAGGTCCTCAGCTTCTCGTTCTCCTTCGCCTCCTGGTTCCCGCTGCAGCCCCTGCCGAAAACCCAGCAAAAGATAAAGGCGACGATCACCGCCAGGATTATCAGGACCGGGGCGGGACCCCTGCGCCTCGAAGGCGTCGGGCCAACGGTCCTCACGCGCCTGGACAGGGAGGGCTTCCTCCTGCCGCTCGTGTATCTGGGCTGTCTCGAGTTCGAATATTTAGCCATTATCAGGTCTTATGTCCGGCCTTTCGCCGGTTAGTTCTCAAAGTTAGCGG
>JAENXM010000267.1 GCA_016649525.1 Actinomycetota bacterium | reverse complement strand
GTCGAACCCCACCACGTTGAAGCCCTGCCGGCTGAGCTTGTACATGTATTCGACATAGAGGAGCGCATACACACTCGTTCCGGGCACGAAGACCATCGTCGGGTCACCCGGCTTGCTCTCGAAATGGTAGAGGCGCAGCTCCCTGTCCCCCACCGGCAGCTTTTCTTCCCTCCAGGTGTCGAAGAGCTCCCCCAGGCCTACCCTCGCCATGAGCGACTTGGCGTATGCCTTGGCCTCCTCGTCCGACGGAATCGCCTTGTTCATCTTCTTGTAGCTGTAAGCCGCCCATCCCGCTGTTCCCGCCGCCGCCGCACCTCCAACCCAAGTCCTGATCTTCACTTTGGCCTCCTTCCAAGAGTGACTTGTTCATCCCCAACGCAGGATCTGGTGCGGATGCCCGCATCCCGTAATGTTCATCAACCACATTCCCTACCTGCCCACACAAATCCATCGATATGATGAGTGACGTCTCATTCACATATTGAATGCTAGAATAACCATGCCCACGATAGTGTGTCAAGTTGTTGAAAAACGGGGGTGAACTGTATTCATAATGGTAAATAATCGAGATGAACGAGCTGGCTTGTGACCACGGATTCCTAACTTACTTGCTGTATATTATAATTTTATAAATTATACTCTTATAACAAACACAACTAGAGTTTGAGCGGAAGGGAGGAGAAATGGAGCCTGAGATAAGGCTGTTTAAGATCGGCGAACTGGAGAGGCTTTCGGGTGTCCCTCGCTATACCATCCATCAGTATGTCCGCAACGGCCTGCTGCCCGAGCCGGTAAAAACGAGCAAGACCATGGCCTATTACAACGACTCTCACCTCGAACGCCTCCTTGCTATCCAGGAAATCAAGGGCTCCTCAAGGGTCCCCCTCTCTTTTCTTAAGAAGGTCCTGGCGAATAGCGAGGGCGTGGAAAAAAGCGACGACAAAAGAAGGCAACCCGCGCAAACCGGCGAGCCGAAGGAGGAAACCGCCGAGAGGCGCCGGCAGCAGATAAGGGAGGCGGCCATCAAGATATTTCTCGACAAGGGATTCCAGCAGACGAGGGTCAAGGACATCACGACCGCGGCCGGGATTTCAACCGGCACCTTTTATGTTTACTACAAAGACAAACAGGAGCTCTTCATGGATGCCATTGATAAGCTGACGCATAGCACCGTGGCGGCCATCGAAGATGTAGCCAGGAAGGATAGTGACTTTCTAATTCGGCTGGCAACAACCGCCCAAATATATATGGAGAACTACGGTTACTTCTCCGGAATCATCAACCAGCTGAGGGGGATGATGGCATCCACCGCACCCTCGGCACGGGAGAAGTTCATCGCGCTCCATAACCAGCTGGCGAATCCCATCCTGCACGAGATCCATGCCGCGATGGAGAAGGGTCTTATCCGCGAAGTCAATCCGGAGCTTCTGACCCGCGCCATAATGGGTATTGTGGAATTCCTATCCATTTACCTCTCTTTCAATGACAGATATACCACGCCCCAGGCGATCTCGTTCATGGTGGATATGGTAATGAACGGCATCGGTCAAGGCTGACAAAACAGGACTGATTAAGTGCCCCGTGCTCTTTCTTGCTTCCCCTATTTCTTGAAACAGCGGGCTCAGGTCTCGAATATCGAATATCTTTCCATTCTCTTCCTAAATATTTGCATTCATGATCCAACACCATGAAGGCCAAATATGTATAGCGAAGCCGGGTTTGCCTAACCCTCTCCGGAATCCCCCGAGCCCTTTATTAGCGCACCCCTGATCGCGAAGGAAACGAAGGGGATGGAATGATAGGCGAGCCCCTGCACGGCCGCGCGTACGGCGGTCGACCTCTTGTACTCCGCTGACTTCTTATAAGCAGAGAAAGCGTGAAGAGATAATGGCACGTAAAGGACCAGTCCAGTTACGAGACCCGGCACGTATTTCTTCATCCGGATCGATGCCCCCAGATGGATAAGCGAATTGACGAAGAGGAGGCTGGCCATGGACAGGCCGTGTATCGGGTTCCTCTTGCGCATCAACGCTCCGTATATGCAGCCGAGTATCATCGACGCGTTGACGCCGAATATGATCGGGAGCGAGGCGTGTTCGAACGCCTCCGGGGCGATCTCCTTCGCCGACTCGAGGAAGCCCCCGGGCCAGAGATATTCCTCCACTACATGGGCGCCCGACGCCGCCGCCAGGTACCAGAATATTTTGCTTTCTTTATCCTCGGGATCCATTATCCCCCCCCTTTTTTTTTCATCTTGCCCTATCTTCTCTACTTGTTCGGATCGTCGATCCTACCACCCATCTCTTCATATATTGCGGGCAGAAAGGACGCCAGATTGTTGTACTCGATGAGGCTGTGCAGGCAGTTGTTACGGGCCAGGTCCATCATCTTAAAGGGCATAGGTCGTTTCACCCTTGCTGGTGCGCCGGCCTTCATGGTGTACCCGATCCAGTAGCGGCTGCGGTATTCCACACCGCCCTCGACCTCGCGGATGGCGTGGAAGAACGCGTTAAAGGGGGTCTTCAGCAGGTCCAGGATGACGTTCGCGCAATAAGCCCTGGATATCCCGGGCTCTGCGAACATCTCCATATCCAGGCCGAAGTCCCGCGGAGAGAAGAACTGGATGGCTATCCTCTGCGACCCCTCCACGTTGAACCCCTCGACCGGATAGTGGGTGCTGCCGTAGTTCCTTTCT
>JAENXM010000052.1 GCA_016649525.1 Actinomycetota bacterium | reverse complement strand
TACCGGTCAGTGCCTTCACGAGTACGGTCTTGCCGTGGTCTATGTGCCCGGCCGTGCCGATGATGAGATTTCGTCGGGTCATCTTACGTGAACTCCCCTGGTTGCCTTATGCGCTGGCCCGGATGATATCAGCCAGTAGGGGGACCTCGGTGTCTGCGACCGTTCGCAAGTCGAGGAGAAGCCTGTCTTCCTTGAGGCGCCCCAGGACACCAGGGTCGGCTTTGCGAAGCATTTCCTCGAGTGCCGCCCCCGAAAGGCGCTTGTGCGAAAGGGACAGGCAGAAGGTCTGGATCTCCGCTGTAGGGAGCGTACCGCCGCCGGCGCGTGAGGTGTCCTCTGTTACGACGTATTCGAGGTCGGCGGGGCGTGCGCGGTCGAGCATCCGCTTGAGCCGCGCTGCGCGTCTCTTCACGGATTCGGGCGGCTCGGCCAGCATCCGGAGTGCCGGGACTTTTTTCCATGCCCCTTCGGGATCGAGGTATTCGAGAAGCGTGGCCTCGAGCGCCGCCACGGTCATCTTGTCGACCCTGAGGGCGCGCGCCAGCGGATGTTTGAGCAGGGATTCGATGTACTCCCGGGACCCTACGATTATGCCCGCCTGGGGCCCTCCCAGCAGTTTGTCCGCGCTGAAGGTGACGAGGTCCGCGCCCCCCTTGATGCTTTCACCAGCGGTATGCTCACCGGAGAGCCCCTTTGCATCCAGGTCTACGAGCGAGCCGGAGCCGAGATCCTCGGCCACCGGGATCGAGTGCTGTCGGCCCAGCTCCACCAGTTCCTTTATGGACACGTCCTCGGTGTATCCTACGATGCGGAAGTTGCTCTGGTGGATCCTCATGATCAGCGCGGTCTCTTCGCCGATCGCCTTCCCGTAATCCGCAAGGCTGGTGCGGTTTGTCGTCCCGACCTCGACCAGGACGGCCCCGCTCTCTTTCATTATGTCCGGAAGCCTGAACGAGTCCCCTATCTCGACGAGCTGGCCTCTCGATACAATGACCTCGCGCTCCCTGGCGAGCGCGGAAAGGACGAGCAGTACCGCTGCCGCGTTGTTGTTGACTACCACCGCCGCCTCGGCTCCCGTGAGCCGGCAGAGAAGGGGTTCGAGGTGCTCCTGGCGGGAGCCCCTCTCGCCCGTGTCGAGGCGGTGCTCCAGGTTCGAGTAGCCTTCGGAGACCTCCCTGACGGCCTCGATCGCCGCGGGTGACAGCGGTGCCCGACCGAGGTTCGTGTGCAGCACCACGCCCGTCGCGTTTATGACCTTTCCGAAGCTCGGTTTCATGATTCTCCCGGCCTCCTTGAGGACCTTCTCCTTGATGGTTTCTATCTCGAGGTCGGCACCGGTTACATTCATCTGTGAATGTGACAGGAGCATCTCACGCGTCTCTTCCAGTACTCGGCGTGCCGCTGAAAGCAGCACAGGGCGTGGAAAGTCCGCACCGGCATCAGGGCCCATGCGCTCGATCAGCTCGTTTACCTGAGGTATACGCTTGAGAAGTTCGCTTCTCTCATCATCGGTTGTCATGGTTCGTCTATTATAAGGAAACCAAGCGGCCCGCGCCAACGAGTATCGATTGTATCTCGTACATGTTACTGATGCGGCCGACTTGGAGCTTCTCGGTAAGCCCGTAGTAGTCCAGGCATGTCCCGCAGACCAACACCTCGGCTCCCTGCTCTTCGAGCCTCATGATATGGGCGGCGGTCTCATCGTCCTCCGTGGCGAGCCTGACCCCGGCGTTCATCAGGACGACTGCCGCCGGCGGTTCTCCCCTCTCGGCGTAGGCGTAGAGGAACGCCTTCATGAGCGTGGTCCCGAGCTCACGGTCGCCCCCTCCGATATCGTCCTTGCTTATGAAAAGGACTGTACCGGCCCAGGGTGTGCCGCACGAGACCTCCACGTTGGTGGCCTGCGAAGCAGTGACCGGTACGATACTGAGTAGAAACCCGCCCTCGTGTTCCCTGACATCTACTTCGCAGCCCGACGAGCGAGCGAACCGGGAAACGTTGTCACGGGCGGCCTCGTTGTCCACAAGTATCGTGAAAGATCCTGCGCCGCTCTTTAGCGCTTCCTTTGTCTTTACAACCGGTTTGGGGCATTCAAGGCCTCGCGCGTCGATTTCTATATCCAACTTCACTCCCTTCTCGCAGCAAGGATCGTGAGACTTCCCGGCTCTTCTTCAGTGATGGTACCGATAACAGCGGCCCTGGGACAGGGTCCGTCCCTGAGGTCGCGGACGATGTCCTCAACGTCACCCGCGGGCACCGAGGCCAGAAGCCCCCCGGATGTCTGTGGGTCGTAAAGACAGTCCATAACGGCTGCGTCTATGTTGTCGGCCTGGACCTGTGCTTTTGGCACGAAATCCTCTATCAGCTTTTTCCCTTCGGGTATCATTCCCATGTTCGCCATCTTCAACGCATTTTCAAGAAGAGGCACTTCGACGGCCCATATCTCGGCCGCGGCCCCGCTCGCGCGGACCATCTCGTAAAGGTGCCCTACCAGCGCGAACCCGGTGACGTCCGTGCAGGCGTTTATCCCGTGCTTCGAGAAGACCCGGGCCGCTTCGCCGTTGAGCGCGCACATCGATTCGATTGCCTCGCTCATCCCGTCCTCGGTTATAAACTCTCCCTTGAGGGCTGTCGCCAGGATTCCGGTGCCGACGGGCTTTGTCAGAACCAGGTAGTCCCCTTTCCTTGCGCCGGTTATCTTGGTCATATCCGAGGGTTTCACGAAACCGGTGACCGCGAGTCCGTACTTGGGCTCTTCATCCTCGATAGTGTGCCCTCCCAGGATTACGGCCCCGGCTTCATGTACCTTCTCTTGTCCTCCGAGCAGTATCCTCTCGAGCACATCAAGGCCCAGTGAGCACGGGAACGCTACGATGTTCATTGCGGTCAGCGGCCTGGCGCCCATCGCGTAGAGGTCGGAGAGAGCGTTGGCGGCCGCGATCTGGCCGAAGAGGTACGGGTCGTCGACTATCGGCGTGAAGAAGTCGACGGTCTGCACGAGCGCCAGGTCCTCATCGAGCATGAAGACACCCGCATCCTCCCCTGCTCGGATTGACGTCACAAGCTCCGGGGAGGTTTCCTCGGGGATCTTCGCAAGTATCGACTCGAGGTCGCACGGACCCACTTTGGCCGCTCACCCCGCCCGGCGCGAATAACTGGTAAGCTTTATGCGCTCTTTCACCGGTTCACCTCCCTCGCTGGCCGCTATCCGGAACGACGGTTCTGTTCGTAAGGATAAATGAGCTTGTACGCGATACCGTCCGATGTGTCGAGGGCCGCGTCTGCTTTCTCAACCCACTCGCCGCGGATGAGCAGCGCTATGCCGCACTCCACGGTTATCTCCGGAGGAGTGGGGATAACTGAACAATGTATTCCCGCTCCCTTCAATGCCCGCTCCGCCTTGAGCGCCATGTTGGTGGAGTCAAACACTATAAGACCTGCTTTTCTTACCATAGGCCATCAAGCCTTCTTGAAAACGCGGTCGAATTCTACAGCTTCCGTTGGCAACCGAATGTCAAGACAATCCTAAATGATTGTTGCCCTTCGAAACAGGGGGAATATCAAGCGCTGCCTTCACGTCAAGTGAGTCCAATAGGGTCACTGCCTCATTTGTAACGCTGATCGCGTGTTATGATTTTGGTATGGATAAAGCTTTGTCTTCTGTATATCTCGATAACGCTGCCACCACGTACCCGAAGCCCGAGCAGGTCTACCGGGAGATGGACCGCTTCATGCGCGAGGTGGGAGGGAGCGCGGGACGCTCCGCTCACAACCGGGCGCTCGACACGGGGAGAATGGTCTATGAAACGAGGGGAGCCCTGGCGGAGCTTTTCAAAATCCCGGACCCTCTGCGGATCGCCTTCACCAAGAATGCGACGGAATCGCTCAATATCGCGATATTGGGTCTGCTTAAGCCGGGGGACCATGTCGTCACCTCCTCAATGGAGCACAACTCCGTCATGAGACCTCTGGAGGCCGCCCGTGCAGCGGGGATCTCTTATTCCACCGTTCAATGCGAGCCCGATGGGAGACTCGACCCGGCTGCGCTAGAAAAGGAGATCAGGCCCGAGACAGCGCTGATTGTCCTGACCCATGCCTCAAATGTTACCGGGACGATCATGCCCGTGGCCGAAGTATCGGCCATCGCCCATGAAAGAGGCGTCCCCATCCTGGTGGACGCTGCGCAGACGGCGGGCCGCCTCCAGATAGACATCGATGCTCAAGGCATCGACATCCTGGCATTCACCGGCCACAAGGAGCTGTTCGGGCCGCAGGGGGTCGGCGGTATATTTTTACGGGAAGGGATTACCTTAAGACCCCTCATGTACGGCGGGACCGGGAGCCATTCGACCTTGCTCGAGCAGCCGCGGGAGATGCCCGACGCGCTCGAGAGCGGGACGCTAAACGCTTTCGGGATCGCCGGGCTTGCCGCGGGTGTCGGGTTCGTCTCGGCTGAAGGGATCGAGGCCATCCGGGAACACGAGGTGGAGCTGCTTGAGCGCGTGCTCGAGGGGCTTGAGCGGATACAAGGAATAACGGACTACGGCCCGAGGGATGCCCGCGACCGGGTGGGCATAGTGCCGTTGACGTTCGATAGACTATCGCCCGTGGACGCGGCGAGAATGCTGGATGAGCAGTATGGAATAGCCTGCCGCGCCGGGCTTCACTGCGCGCCTGCCGCACACGAGACGATAGGGACTATCGAGAGCGGCGCCCTGCGCGTCGGCTTCAGCTACCTCAACACCGCCGAGGAAGTCGATTATCTACTCGAGTGCCTTTCCGAGATCACCCGCTGACTTCCAGCCCCGAAAACCGATCTTGACGGTATCCGGGCCATCAAATTGTATTTCGGCCGGCGATGGACTCACGACGAAGCGTGTCGTAAGAGAAGGACGACGATGTCTTCTGAGGTGGGTGCCTTTTTGTTCGCAGGATAAACACGGGAGGCTTGAGGCGCATTGTCCGGAACAAGGTAACAGGTGTTCTGCCGTTTTTTCGTGAGCGTGATGGCGTTGACCCTGTTTTCAGATGGGCTTCGCCCGCTCAGTGTTTTCCAGCGGGCACCTTGTCGGTTTTTATTCTATTATGAAAGCAGGGTCTGTGTGGATTTAACGATAGCAGGTCACAATCCTTGACAGGTAAGACTGTGTCAAGAAGCACGAGAGTAATCCGAAAGTGGTGAGAAACAGTGGCTCAGATGGTCAGCATCGATCCGGTGACCAGAATCGAGGGTCACCTGCGGATTGACGTGGAGGTCGAGGGCGGAGTAGTCAATGACGCCTGGTCATCGGGCACGATGTTCCGCGGGTACGAGATGCTCATCAGGGACAGGCACCCCTGGGACGCGCAGCAGGTAATGGAGCGGATATGCGGTGTCTGCCCCCTCGTACACGGAACCGCGGCCTCCTACTGCCTGGATGATGCGACGCACGTCGATCTCCCGGAAAACGCGAGGATAATACGCAACCTCTGTCTGGGCGCGAACTTCATTCAGTCACACGTCCTGCACTTTTATCACCTCACGGCGCTCGATTACGTTGATGTAACGGCGGTTGCGGAGTACAAGGGGAACGACTCTGCGCTGCAGCTCTTGAAGAACAAGGTGGAGAACATGTTGAAGGCGGGTGATGTTTACCCGTTCCTGCCACGATATGAGTCACCCGACTACTTGAGCGACCCGGAGGTAACAGCGACACTGGTCAGCCATTACGTGCAGGCACTGGAGATGCGCAAGAAAGGGCAGGAGATGCTGGCCATCTTCTACGGGCGCATGCCCTCCTTCGTGGGTACTATCCCGGGCGGTGTGACCAACCCTCCCACCTCATCCAACATCGCGGCCTTCGGTGCGCACCTCGATGAGCTGCGCAAATGGATTGACGACGTCTATATCCCTGACATACTCCTATTGGCCGGCGTCCCGGCGTTCCAGCCGTTAATGACGGCCGGTGATTCCGGTGGGAACTACCTGGTTTACGGCGGCTTCGACCAGGACCAGAGCGGGACGGAGAAGTTCCTGCCCAGGGGCGCCATCTATGACAACAACATCATGGACGTCAAGGGCGTGGACGAAACGAAGATCACCGAGTCCGTGAAGTACTCCTGGTACACGGAGGCAAGCGAGGGGCTCAACCCCAAGGAGGGCAAGACCGAGCCCGACATCCAGAAGCCTGAGGCTTACTCTTTTATCAAGGCCCCGCGATACGATGGAAATCATATGGAGGTAGGGCCGCTGGCGAGGATGCTTGTCAAGAAGCACGACATGATGGTGAAGCTCGCTACTGACCTGGGGCTGCTGAACCCGCCTGTCAAGTTCGGGATAATGCCAAGGCACGCGGCGCGAGCTATCGAGTGCAAGCTCATTGCTGACGAGATGCCTGAATGGCTGGTACAGTTGAAGCCCGGTGAGCCTATTTGGGACCCCAAGGCCAAGGAAATCCCAGACGATTCGTACGGACACGGACTCGTAGAGGGGCCGAGGGGCGCACTAGGCCACTGGATACAGATCAAGGACAAGAAGACAGCCAACTACCAGGCGGTGGTGCCCACTACCTGGAACGGCTCGCCGCGCGACAAGGACGGGAACAGGGGACCAATCGAGACAGCCCTGGTCGGGCTTCCGGTGCCGGACGTCGACAACCCGATAAACGTCGTCCGCTGCGTCAGGTCCTTCGACCCGTGCTTGGCCTGCGCCGTTCATATGATCCACCCCGAGCATAACGGCGTAAAAGAATTCCGCGTGGTCTAGATAGATGGTGCGCCCCCGACTGTCGCCGGGGGCGCGGCGTTTCCAAGCCGGTGCTACAATGTTCGAGTGCCTCTTTGACCGATTGCTTGAACCAGCGCTATGTCTGATTTCTTGGTTATAGGTATAGGGAACCCGATAATGAGTGATGACGGATTAGGGGTCCATGCCGTCAGATACCTCGAGGGAAGGCTCCCCGATAACGTCGAGCTTATCGAGGGAAGCGTTTACTGCGCTGACCTGCTTCCCTTCCTCGAGAACCGCCGGAAGGTCGTCTTCATCGACGGGGTGGACGCGGGAGCCGAACCCGGGACCATTTTCCGGTTCTCGCCGGACGAGGTGAGGAAGCGGAAGGGGATAGAACCGATATCGCTTCACGATTTCGGCATATATGAACTGATAACCGCGGCGAGGCTTCTGGACGGCTGCCCCGGGGAAATAACGCTCCTGGCGGTACAGGTAAAGAACGTTGAGGTGGGGGAAGAGTTATCACAGGAGGTACTGGAGGCGATCCCGCGTGTACACAAATTGTTACTCGACGATTTGGGCGTGACCGATTACGATGAGACACCTGAAGATTGAGGCAAGCGGGATAGTCCAGGGAGTGGGCTTTCGTCCCTTTGTCTACCGGATAGCGAATGAACACGGCATCAAGGGAAGCGTATCGAATACACCGGGCGGCGTCCGTATCCACGCCTCGGGGGACGGCGACCAGCTTTACCTTTTCTTGAGGGCCCTCAAGGATGAGGCTCCTCCGCAGGCTGTGATAGAAGAGGTGCAGGTGGAAACCGCCGCGCCGTTTTCCGCAGCCTCGTTCGAGATCATCCCGAGCACCGGCGGAGAGGACAGGTCAGTGCTCATATCGCCTGACCTCGCGACTTGCGGTGACTGCCTGGATGAACTCCTCGACGCCGGTGACAGGCGCTACAGATACCCTTTCATCAACTGTACTAACTGCGGCCCGCGCTTCACCATAATCCGGGACACACCCTACGACCGGCCGAACACCTCGATGGCGAAGTTCACCATGTGCCCCGACTGCGAGAAGGAATACCACGACCCCGCCGACAGGAGGTTCCATGCCCAGCCCAATGCCTGCCCCGTGTGTGGCCCTCGCCTCTGGCTAGCCGACAGTAAGGGCCGGGAGATCGAGGGCGACGCTGTACGACTGGCCGCGGGGCTGCTCCGCGAGGGGAAGATAATCGCCATCAAGGGATTGGGCGGCTTTCAACTGGCATGCGATGCGACTTCGAGCGAGACGGTGGCGCGTCTCCGCTTGAAGAAGAACCGTTACGGGAAGCCGCTCGCCGTAATGGCGGGCAGCGTAAGCGAGGCAAGCGAGTACTGCATGGTCACCGAAGAGGAAGAGAGGCTCCTTTCATCTCCGAAAAGCCCTATAGTGCTCCTCGCTGAAAAGGAAGGCTCGCCCATATCCAGGGAAGTGGCTATCGGCCTCAAGCACCAGGGCATCTTCCTCCCGTACACGCCAATGCATCACCTTCTTCTAAGAGAGGTCGATTTCCCGCTAGTGATGACCAGCGGGAACATCAGCAGTGAACCGATAGCCAAAGACAACGAGGAGGCGCTGGAGAGGTTGGGCGGGATAGCGGACTACTTAATCCTGCACGACAGGGATATCCTGGTACGCTACGACGATTCCGTGGCGCGCGCGCTTGACGGTGCCGAGTATCCTGTCCGGAGGGCGAGGGGGTACGCTCCTTACCCGATCAGGGTGAAGACCACGGGAGGTCCCCAGGTCCTCGCGCTCGGAGCGGAACTCAAGAATACCTTCTGCCTTCTCCGGGGTGAGCACGCTTTTATTAGCCAGCACATCGGTGACATGGAGTCGCCGGCGGAGCTGGACCATTTCGAGGAGGCGCTCGAGGCGGTAAAGAGGCTTTTCTCGCTCGAGCCGGAAGTGGTGGCTTATGACCTGCACCCCGATTACATGACGACGCACATGGCAATGGAAATGCCTCTGCCAAGGATTGGCGTACAGCACCATCACGCACACGTTGTGGGCTGTATGGCCGACAACCGGGAGGAGGGAAAGGTCATCGGGGTCGCATGGGACGGTACAGGCTACGGCGAGGACGGCACAGTCTGGGGAGGCGAGTTCCTGCTTTCAGATAAACGGGGCTTTGAGAGGCTTGCCCACCTTTATCAGTGCCCGATGCCCGGCGCGGATGCGTGCATCTATCGCATACACAGGATGGCGATGGGGGTCTTGAGCAAGCTCTTCGATGACGAGGAGGAAGCACTACTTCGCTTGAGAGAGCTCATGGAGATCAAGAAGAAGGAAGGCGCTTCACTTGTCTCCCAGCTGCGGAACAAGGTGAATGCGCCGCTCACCTCGAGCGCGGGCAGGATGTTCGACGTTGCAGCGGCGCTGGCCGGACTCCGGTCCGAGGCCCAGTACGACGGTCAGGCGGCATGCGAGTTGGAGGCGGTCGCAGTTGAGACCGGGCACTATTACAGTTTTATGCTGGACAGGTCGAGGGAGCCGTGGGTGATAGACACCAGGCAGCTCTTCCGCGAGGTGCTCGAGGATGTTCAAATCGGTGTTGATGCGGGTATGATTGCGGGTAAGTTCCACGAGACGATGGCAAGGTCGGTCGTGGAGACGTGCAAGGAGTTGAGCTCGGAGACGGGGATCGAGCGGGTCGCCTTGAGCGGTGGAGTATTCCAGAACGAGCTTCTGACACTGCGGGTCCTCGAGGGCTTGAGGGCCGCCGGTCTGGCGCCGCTGATCCACCGCAGGGTTCCGACGAACGACGGTGGCGTCTCGCTGGGCCAGGCGATAATAGCCGCGAGCAGGGCGTCACGTCAGAGGGATTGATATGTGTCTTGCGATTCCGGCTGAAGTAATAGAGATCCTGGAGAATGACCTCGCGGTCATCGAGGCGGGCGGGGCTAAGAAGCGGATAAGCGTATCGCTCGTGGACGGGGTCCAGGTCGGTGACTACGTGCTGGTCCACGCGGGCTTCGCCATCGATATCGTTGACGAGCGGGAAGCGAAGAAGACCATGGAGCTTTTCGAGGAACTGGCCCGGTTAGATGAAGTACCTTGACGAATTCCGCTCTCCCGACGTGGTCAGGAGTCTCGTGCGCAGGGTCAACGAGCTTGGAGAAAGCGCGAAGCTCATGGAGGTCTGCGGCACCCACACGATGGCCATCTCAAAGTTCGGGCTGCGCCCGCTCCTCGCGCCGCAAATCGAGCTGGTCTCGGGTCCGGGGTGTCCGGTATGTGTCACTTCCGACGCGGACATAGACAGGGCGATAGCGCTCGCCGGGTTACCGGATGTCATCCTTGCGACATTCGGCGACATGGTGAAGGTGCCAGGCTCTGAAGGTTCGCTGGCCGACGCTGCGGCCAGGGGGGCACGGGTCGAAGTAGTTTATTCTCCACTCGAGGCGCTGGAGATCGCGCACCGGAGCCCGGACAAGAGGGTCGTTTTCCTTGGAGTCGGGTTTGAGACGACCGC
>JAENXM010000059.1 GCA_016649525.1 Actinomycetota bacterium | reverse complement strand
TGCGCCGAGGGGTGTAGGGAGAAGTTCTCGAAGGAGCCCGGGAAGTACGCGCCGGCGCAGAAGGAGGGCTTCCTCGGGCGCGTCTTCCGCCCAAGGTGAGTGCCGAGGCGGTGACCACCGGGTCCGGTGGATGATGAACCAAAGGCCCGTAAAGGGCGCCTTACTTGATGAGGCCAGAGGTCTCTCGGATAAAGATAGGATAAGGGATTGAAGAAGTTAGCGTACCTGTTGATGGCAGTGGCTTTACTTGCCGCGCTTGTCGCGTATCCGGGGTGCGGCAAGAAGGATTCAAACGTGCAGACAAAGGTGCAGACCCCCACCGAGTTAAGCTTGCCGGATGTCCCGACGCTTCCGCAGAGCGCAACGACGACACAACCCCAGACCGAACCGGCTCCGGAAGATCAGGCCACGTATGACGAGACCGATTCTGTGACCACGACCACACCGGCTGATGTAGCCACCGAACCCCAACCCGAGCCAACACCGCTGCCCGACAGCGAGCCCTGCACGACCCCTACGTGACCGTAGGCTCCCGGCCCGGTCGGGCCAATGGTTGGGTCAAGAGATTTAGCCCGGCCTCTTAGGCCGGTATTTGTGAACCGGGCGTAGAACCCGGTCTAGACAGGGAAAAGTTTAGCCCGGCCTCTTAGGCCGGGGTTTGTGAACCGGGCTAAGAGCCCGGCCTAAATGGGGAAGCGGGGAAAGCCAGGTTCGCGAAAAACTCCCTGTCGAAAAGCGGGTCGCCGGACAGCTCGACCACCTCGACAGCTCTCGAGATGTCAAGAGCCCTGTTCCACTCGCGCTCGGAGGCGAGCATCATCTCCGCCCCCAGGAGAGCGGCGTTACCCGCGAAGTCGATGCGGCCCTCAAGAGCTTCAGGGAAAAGCCCGACCGCGACCGCGCTCGCGGGCTTTAAGAAGTTCCCGAAGACTCCCGCGAGGAAGACCTTCGTCAGCTTTTCGTACTCGAGTGAAAGCCGGCTTGCGAGCACCTCGATGCCCGACCTCACCGCGCCCTTCGCGAGCTGGAACTCGCGGATATCTTTCTGGGTCAGCGTGATGTCGGAGCCGGGCGAGAGCACGAACTCGCGCATCGAGTTGGAATTCCTGATCCTTCCGGCGGCTGTTCCCTCCGAGTCCGATGGTGGGGCCAGCCTGCCCGATGGATTGAGGAGCTTGGCCTCGAGCAGCGCGGCGACCGCGTCGAGAAGCCCAGAGCCGCAGATCCCCGCCGGTTCGCCCCCTCCGAGCACCCGTGGCAGGAGAAGCCCGTTGCGGCTCAGTGACTCTATTGCGCCCGGGACCGCCCTCATCCCGCTGCTTATCTGCATGCCCTCGAACGCCGGGCCCGCCGCGGTCGAGCAGGCCGCCATCCGCTCGCGGTTGCCGACGGCGATCTCCCCGTTGGTCCCCAGGTCGACCACCAAACAGTCTTCTGCGGAGCGGTCCATGCCGGATACCAGTATCACCGCCACGATGTCCGCCCCCAAGAACCCCGAGAGGAACCGTGGTGATAGTAACCTTGCCCCTTCGGCGGCCTCGATGCCGACGGAGGACGCGGGGATGTCCACCGGCCCCTGTAGTGTTGGCTCGAACGGGTAGCTTCCGAGGGGAGAGGGGTCCTCGCCGATAAGGAGATGGATCATCGTCGTGTTACCGACCGAGATAACCCTTACGATATCCGAGGTAATGCGGCCTGCCTCCGCCGTTACATCCGCCAGCAACCCGTTGAAAGAAGCGGTGACCTCGGTTTGCATCTCCGACAGGCAGTCGGGGTCGTTCCGGCAGCGGTCGATACGGGTCATCACGTCCGCGCCGAGGCGCGTCTGGGGGTTCTCTGCAGAGGCGACCGCGAGCCTGTCGCCGGTGGTGAGGTCTATGAGGGAGACGCAGAGGGTGGTGGTCCCCGCGTCAAGGGCGGCCCCGAGCGGCGGCGCGGTGCAGGTTTTAGCGCTAAGCTCTGGCAGGTCCACCGCAAGCGTCGCTTGCCCCAGGAGGCCCGTTTTTGCGGAGGCCCAGGCGACCACACCTGTCGGTTCGACGCTCAGCGGGCCGGTCACGACCGCCTGGCATGCGAGCCTGATCCCCCCGCGGAGCTCTTCCGGCGAGAGATGCTCGAGCTCCTCTTCGGTCGGCGGGGCGGTCTCTCCTGAAAGCTTTACCCGGCATTTCCCGCAGCGGCCCTCCCCGCCGCAGGGGGCGTCGATCCAGACTCCGGCCAGGAGCGCCGCGTCCATGACAGTGGATCCGCCGCGCACCCGGATTGAGCGCCCGCCGGGCAGGAACCGGACCTCGAATTCTTCGGAAGCGGGGGAAGTCACTTTTATTCGATACCGATATCTATTTCAGCCGCGTTGAAGCGCCTGCGGGACAAAAGGGCCGGGCCCTGGTTTCTTATGATCCCGGCGAGCATGTTCCGGGCCAGCCGCCCCTTGAAGGGTTCGGAGGTCTCTCCCATGGCAGTACCCAGCAGCTCGAGGATGTGATAGACGGGCAGCGCGGTGCGGTAAACGACGAGTCCGGTGGAGAACATCTGCATGCAGCCGCTGCAGTAGGTGACTACAGCCTCGGCGCCGCTCCTCTTTGCGGAGCGCATGACCTTGATCGTGGATGTGGTGAGCGCCATCGGGTTGTAGGCGCTCCCTGGGCTGAAGCCCGCGCCGATGCCGCAGCAGAGCATGCATTCGCGGGAGTTCTCCATCTCCACGACCTCGGCCCCGGCCTTTGAGAGGAGCTCACGCGGTATGTCCATATAGTCCGGCCCGAACTGCTTCCCGTAGCAGGACTCCTGCACTGTCACCTTCATGTTGAGAGGATGCTTGAACTCCAGCTCTCCCGAATCGACCCTTCTCTTTATATATGACAGGTACGATTCCATCTCGAAGGAGTAGTCCGCCCCGAAGTGGGGCAGAACGCGCGTAAACATGTAGTGGCCCGCCGTGCAGAGTATGGTGACCTTGCGCGCTCCCAGCGTATCAAAAAAGCCCTGGGTCTTCCGCGCGACCTGCCTCACCTGGTCGAAGAGCCCCATGCGGTAGTACATCTCGCCGCAGCAATACTCGAGTGCCCCGCGGATGTCGAGACCGGAAAGCGCGCGGGTCTGCGTGAGGAGCGGCGTCACGACGACGTTGCATCCCGGGTAGCAGACCTCGTCGGCGGGGGAGAGGTCTTTCCAGGATTCGATGATGGCCTTCTCGCGCGGGCCCATGCGGTCTATCACGTATGTCCTGAAGTTCCGCTTGCTGTGGGGCAGGAAGTAACGGGCACGCTCGGGCAGACCGCGCTCGGAGTATGTCCGGTTGAAGCGATGCTGCATGAGCTCGCCTGGGTTGCATCCGTTGGGGCATGCGAAATCGCAGTCGAAGCAGGTAGTGCACTTGCGAAGGGCTATACTGTCCCTGCCCTCCCGGAGGTTGCGAATCTCCCGCCGGGCTTCCTCCGGCGAGAGCTTCATGACAGGGCAGCTGACCAGGCAGGTCCCGCACTGCTTGCAGATATCTTCCCTGTACTGCTTCGGAGTCTGGTATTCCATTTGCTTCTTCAAAGGAGACTATCGAAGCCCGCGGCCGTCAACCTAGTGGCGCGGGTGTTTCTTGACCACCTTCATGGCCTTGGTGGCGGCAACGATGGTATCAGCCCGGAACTGGGCCTGCAGCTCGCCTACCTTCGCGTAGACGTATCCCTTCTCTGAGACAACGTACTTCGCCTCGAGGCGGTTAAGCGTAAGGGCTATAACGTCGAGTCGGCAGTGAGGGCAGCCGCAGAAATCCTCGTCCTGCTCCAGGACCTCGTCCACGTAGGAAGCGACCACGTCCTCCATGACGTTCTTCAGCTCCAAGGCTACCTCCCGGGCGGTTGCCACCGGAAAAACTATGTTGAAACTCTATCACACCGGGTGGGGTCAGGTCTTGAAACGTGACTTATTAACCATGATTAAGCCCGGCCTCTTAGGCCGGGATCGGTGAACCGGGCTGAGAGCCCGGCCTAAATAAGAATTCACGATTCCCTTTGCCTTGTCACCAACGGGTGCTATAATTGCGTTTGCTTTTCGGACCCGCAGGCGGACGACGGCGGGATTTTAAACAATCACGGAGGCGATTTTGCGCAAGTACGAGACGCTCATGATAATCAGGCCGGGTCTCGAGGAAGACGAGATTAAAGGTGTCCTGGACGATGTATCGGCCCTGATCGCGCGCGAGGGGGGCACGGTCAACGGCGTGGACGTCTGGGGGCTGAGGAGGCTCGAGTATCCGATAAAACGCGAAGAAAGTGGTCACTACGCTGTGGTAAACTTCATCTCGGAGGCGGGAGTGGTGAAGGAGTTGGAGCGGGTGGCGGGCATCAGGGACGATGTCCTGCGCATCAAGACCCTGGTTCTTGAAGGTGATTAAGCGATGGCAAGTCTAAATCGTGTCGTACTTGTAGGGAACCTGACGCGCGATCCGGAGATGAGGTTCACTCCCGCCGGCAAGCCGGTGACGCGGTTCGGCGTCGCCGTCAACCGGAGCCCTTACGTGAACGACAAGGGTGAGAGGGTCGAAGGCGTCGACTTCTTGAACGTGGTGGTGTTCGGCAGGCAGGCTGAGACCAGCCACCAGTACCTGAAGAAGGGCAGGGGCGTGGCCATCGACGGGCGCCTCCGCTCGAGGAGCTGGGAGACCGGGGACGGGCAGAAGAGGTACGCGGTCGAGGTCAACGCGCAGAACGTACAGTTCCTGCCGCGCGCAGGAGAGGCATCCGCCGAGGGCACGGCCGAGCCGTCCACGGATTTTGCGAACCTCGACGTCCCCCCCATAGAGGGGGGAGAGGACGTGCCCTGGTGACAATAGAGATGCGAGGGGTGTTTGAGTCATAGCTGAAGACAAGAAAGGCAAAGGCCCGGCTTATCCGAGGAAACAGAAGCGCAGGTTCTGCTATTTCTGCAAGGAGAAGACAAAGAGAATCGACTACAAGGATGTTGGCACACTGCGCCGCTTTCTGTCAGACCGCGGCAAGATCAGGCCTCGCAGGGTCACGGGTACCTGCACCCAGCACCAGGTCGAGTTGAGCAAGGCGATTAAGAACGCACGCGAAGTAGCGCTCCTGCCGTATCCGCGAAAGTAGTACTCCCGCTTGATTCCTGCCGGAAGGTGATAGTTTGAAGGTGCTGCTCAAGCAAGACATAGAACCCCTGGGCCGCATGGGAGAGGTCGTGGAGGTCGCGCGCGGGTATGCGCGGAACTACCTCATGCCCCGGGGCCTCGCTGCCGGCGTGACCCGCGGCGGGCTGAAGGATATCAAGGAACAGCAGAGGGTCCTCGAGATCAAGGCCGAGCGCGAGAGGGAGAGGCTCCAGGGCGTGGCGGAAAAGATAACGGGAAAGCGGGTAGCCATCAAGGCCCGCTGCAGTGCTACGGGTAAGCTTTTCGGCTCTATCACCGGCCGCCAGCTCGCTTCTGAGATCGAGGCCGTCACTGGTGAAGAGGTAGACAGGCACAAGCTGGTGTTCGACGAACGGGTGCGCACAGTGGGGATCCATCATGCTCTATTGAAACTTCACCCCGATGTCCATATCGACATCGAGTTCGAGGTAGAGGGGGAAGGGTTTGTGGCCGAGGAGCCCGTCGAGGAGGAGGCCGAAGGCGCGGCGGCCGTGCCCGCGGAAGGCGCCCCCGAGCCTGGTTTCCCCGAGGAAGTTGTCCCAGAGGAAGGTGTGCCCGAGGCGCTTCCGGAGGACGTGGGTGAGCCCGCCTCGAGCGGGGAAGTCATCGAGCCCGCCGAAGCGAGCGAACCGGCGGAAAGCGAGAGCCAGCCAGACAGCGAGATGGAGTAGAGCAAGATGGCAGTTGAGCCTGCCGCCGGTTTTGACCGTGTCCCTCCCCACAACCTTGAGGCCGAGGAGTCGGTACTCGGTTCCATGATCCTCTCGCATCCCGCGACCGCTGTCGCCCAGGAACTGCTCCGGCCCGAGGACTTCTACAAGGAATCCCACCGGAAGATATTCCAGGTCCTGGTAGAGCTCTACGCGGGCGGCTCGAGCACGGACCCTGTCGTTCTGGCTGAAGAGCTGAAGAGCCGCGGCATCCTGGAGTCTGTGGGCGACAAGGCTTACATCCACACGCTGGTGGACACGGTCCCCAATCCTCATAACATCGAACACTACGCGCAGATCGTTCGCGGCATGGCCTTCAGGCGGAACCTCATCGACGTCGGATACGAGGTCACGAACCTCGGATACGACACTTCCGACGGGACCGAGGACGTTTTCGACAGGGCGGAGTCCGCCATATTCGCGGTTGGCAAGAGGATGCACCGCGAGAGGCTCTCCCACATCAAGGAGCCGCTTATCGAGAGCTTCAACCGCATGGAGAAGGCGAGGGAAAGAGGCTCTAGCATCACAGGGGTCCCTACCGGTTTCACCACTCTCGACAAGTGGACCGCGGGACTCCAGCCTTCGAACCTGATCGTGGTGGGCGGACGCACGGCCATGGGAAAGACGAGCTTCGCGCTCAACATCGCTATGCACGTGGGCCTATCCGAGGGACGGGGGGTCCTCATATTCAGCATGGAGATGTCGAGGGTGGAGCTGACCGAGAGGCTGCTCTGCAGCCAGGCGAGGATCGACTCGTCCGATTACAGGACGGGCAGGATAAGCGACGAGGGCCTCGAGAAGATCGTGAACACAACGGGCGTCCTCTACAACGCGCCGGTGTTCATCGACGACACCGGAGACATCACCATGCTCGAGATGCGCTCCAAGGCTCGCCAGCTCATGGCGCGCGAGAATGTAGGCCTGATAATACTCGACTATATCCAGCTGATGCATCTACCCGGTTTCCGGGAGGGCCGCGTGCAGGAGGTCTCGAGGATCGCGAGGGATCTCAAGGTCCTCGCCATGGAACTCGAGGTCCCCGTCCTCGCGGTTTCACAGCTCAGGAGGCCACCGCCGACCGTCACCAAAAAGGAACCGAGCCTCGAGGACCTTCGCGAGTCCGGAGCCATTGAGCAGGGCGCTGATGTCGTGATACTCCTTTACCGCCCGGAGGTCGATGACCCGAGCGGACGCGGTGTACAAGGGATAGCCGACATACACCTCGCCAAACACCGCAACGGGAGGACCGGCAAGTTCAGGCTCTCTTGGATCGGGGCGTACACCAGGTTTGGGAACCTGGCCGAGGAAGAGGAGGACCTCCTTACCGAATGACCGATGACCCCTTGGCAGGCGGAAGGAATGGAGAGGCTTTCCTCGGTGTTGACGTAGGCAGTGTTTCCACCAACGTTGTCGCCATCAACCCTGATGGCGGCATACTCTCGTCCGTTTACCTGAGGACCGGCGGCCAGCCGATAAAGGCTGTCCAGGAGGGAGTACGGGCGGTCGGCGGTAAGCTCCCTGCCGATATCCGGATTTGCGGGGCCGGCGCGACCGGCAGCGCCAGGTACCTTACCGGGGTAGTCATAGGCGCCGACCTGGTCAAGAACGAGATAACCTCTCACGCCGTCGCCGCCTCTCACATGGTGGAAGGCGTCCGCACCGTCATCGAGATAGGGGGGCAGGACTCGAAGCTGATACTCCTCCGCGACGACGTGGTCACGGACTTCGCCATGAACACCGTCTGCGCGGCGGGCACCGGCTCCTTCCTCGACCACCAGTCGACCCGGCTGGGCGTCCCGGTCGAGGACTTCGGTGACCTCGCGCTCAAGGCGAAGGACGGCGCCCAGATAGCCGGGCGCTGCTCGGTCTTCGCCGAGTCGGACATGATACACAAGCAGCAGGTCGGTTACCCGATGGAGGAGATAGTGCTCGGTCTCTGCCGCTCCCTTGTCCGCAACTACCTGAATAACCTGGCGAAGGGGAAGAGGCTCGAGCCGCCGGTCGTCTTCCAGGGCGGGGTCGCCGCCAACATAGGCATGAAAAGGGCCTTCGAGGAAGCCCTTGGGATCGAGGTGACAATCCCCCCGTACCACGACGTAATGGGCGCGATCGGTGTCGCGCTTCTGACCAGGGAGGAATCGCCTTACATCCGCGAGAGCAACTTCCGGGGGTTTTCGCTGGTCGATTTCGAGTACAACACGTCATCTTTCATGTGCTCCGGATGTTCGAACAACTGCGAGGTAGTGAAGATAAAGGCGGGGAGAGAGGTCCTCGCGTGCTGGGGTGGTCGCTGTGGGAAGTGGGAGCTCGAATTCGACTCGCCGAGAGGGCAGATGCCGCGGGGGTAGGTCTAAACAGGGGAAATCAAACAGCCTGGCGGTATTGATGGTTCTGCTGGCGGCCGTCGCGCTGGCTGTAGGCTGTGGCGTCGTGGAACTCGGTAACCCACGCCAGATAGTCAGCAGGGCGATCCAGGCCCAGGGCCGGCTCAAATCGGTCCACATGGAGATGGACACCGACCTCGAGTTCAAGGGAGCCACCAGCAACCTCGGTGATGCCTCGAACTTCTACAGGGGAGAGGGCGACTTCGAGAAGCCGGACAAATCGAAGATGACCATCAAGTCGGCCGCGGGTAAGACAGAGGTCATCACCATCGGCGACACGGCATACGTAAAGATGCCCGGCTCCGAGATCTGGACTCAGAGGGATGTGTCGGACTACCTGGCTACCGGGGTCTCGCCTAACGACGTGACGAACTACCTTAAGTACACGAAGGACCTCAAGCTGCTGGACCGCGATGACGACATGTACCACCTGAGCTTCAACCTCGACATGGGGCGATACGCCAGGGTGGCCGGGGTGCCCGGCGTCGACCCTGCGGTGTTCAAGGGGATGGAGGCGCGCATGGAGGTCTGGGTCCTCAAGGACTCCTTCCGCGTGAAGAAGGCCAAGATGGATTTTGCGGGGGACCTCACCAAGGTAGGCGCGGGCAGGTTGGTGATGTCGATGGAAGTCGAGTTCTCCGACTTCGACAAGCCCGTGAAAATAGAAGCGCCTTTCTGACCCGGTGGCTAACCACCTATCCGATTGGCGAGGCGCAAGAGGAGCGGGCGCTCGAGCTCGATCGCGTCGTGCTCGCAGAGCTCGTGACAGCAGTAGCACCTGATACACTTCGAGAGGTCCACCCGGGCCGCGCCCTCGACTACGGATATCGCCCCTTCCGGGCATATCTCCTCGCACTTGCGACACCCGGTGCACACCGCCGGGTCGGGTCGAGGCCGGATCGACAGCCTGGCGGCGACCGCGCTTGTCAGGAAAGAGGGCAGCCGGGCGGTGATATTCTTCTTTACCGGCAGGCGGAAGCCCTCCACGCGCAGCGCCTCGAGCCTGTACCCTAGCACCCGGAGCTCGT
>JAENXM010000087.1 GCA_016649525.1 Actinomycetota bacterium | reverse complement strand
CTCGAACCCCTGCATGCGTCGTCGGCGGGCTATGACATCCGTCAGGGTGTTGTTGAGCGCGTGGCCCATGTGGAGCACTCCCGTGACGTTTGGCGGCGGTATCACCTGCGAGAAAGGGGGCTTATCTGAGTCTGTTCGGGCACGGAAGTATCCCCGCTCCTCCCAGTAACCGTACCAGCGTCTCTCGACCGCGTGCGGCTCATACGTGGACGGCATCTCTTTATTGGGGTCAGACCACTCCTGTTGCATTTCTATATTTTAACCTGATATCGTGCAACAAAAGTGGTCTGACCCCAACTTTGCATTGCTGGAGGTTTTTTATGGTCGTCGCATATCTGCTCATCTGCCTCATACCGTTCGCGTTAATCATGGCCGTTTTCGTTGCCATCGGGGCCGCGGCCATGAAAGTGGTGAGGAAAGGAAAGAAGATGTACGCCGATATCCGGCCGGACATAAACGACCTCAAGGAAAAAGCCGCCCGAGCCCAGCATAAAGGCCTCGAGTTCAGCGAGAGGGGTAAAAAGCTGTCCGAGACCTTCGAGGAGATAGCCGGCCGCTGGGCCTTCACTTCGAAGACACTCGAGGAGACCACTAAATCACCCCTGGTAAAGCTCGCCGGGATGGCGGGAAAGCGTGCGGGGCAAAAGGAAGAAGACTAGGCGGTCTCCTCCTTCTCCTCGGTCTCGACCTTCTCGGGCCTCGATACATCCGAGCGCGAAGTCAAAAGGGTCGGCTTGAAGTTCTCAGCCACTACCTCCTTCGTGACGACGCACTTGACGATGTCGGAGCGCGACGGCAGCTCGAACATGGTCCCCAGGAGCGCGTCCTCCATGATCGCCCGCAGCCCGCGGGCGCCCGTCGACCTCTCGAGGGCCTTCTCCGAGATCTCCTCGAGGGCGCCCTCGGTGAAAATCAACTCGACCCCGTCGAACTCGAAGAACTTCCGGTACTGCTTGACCAGCGCGTTCTTCGGCTTCACCAGTATCTCCATCAGGTGGTCCTTGGTGAGGCTGTGCAGGGTCGTTATCACAGGGAGCCGCCCCACGAACTCGGGGATGAGCCCGAACTTCAAAAGGTCCTCCGGCATTATGTTGGAAAGGATCGTCCCGAGGTCCTTCTCGCTCTTGCTCTTGACCTCGGCCCCGAAACCGACGCCCTTCCTGCCTATGCGGTCCTCGATGATGTCCTCGACGCCGGAGAAAGCTCCGCCGCAGATAAAGAGAATGCCGGTCGTGTCTATCTGCAGGAACTCCTGGTGGGGATGCTTGCGCCCACCCTGGGGCGGCACGCTCGCAATCGTTCCCTCCAGTATCTTCAGGAGCGCCTGCTGGACTCCCTCCCCCGACACGTCACGGGTGATGCTCGGGCTCTCGCTCTTCCGGGCGATCTTGTCGATCTCGTCGATATAGATGATGCCCGTCTCCGCCTTCTTGACGTCGAGGTCCGCGGCCTGGATGAGCTTGAGCAGGATGTTCTCGACGTCCTCGCCGACGTAGCCCGCCTCGGTGAGGCTGGTGGCGTCGGCAATGGCGAACGGCACGTTCAGCAGTCTTGCCAGGGTCTGCGCGAGCAGCGTCTTGCCGCATCCGGTCGGGCCGATGAGTATTATGTTGCTCTTCTGCAGCTCCACCTCGTCGTTCGAGTGGGCGCCTACCTGTATCCGCTTGTAGTGATTGTAAACGGCGACGGAGAGGACCATCTTGGCCCGGTCCTGCCCTATGACATACTCCTCGAGGAACTCCATTATCTCCCTGGGCTTCGGGAGGGCGCCTATCTGTATCTCCGGCGCCTCGGTGAGCTCCTCCGCGATTATCTCGTTGCAGAGCTCGATGCACTCGTCGCAGATGTATACGCCCGGCCCCGCTATGAGCTTCTTGACGTGCCTCTGGGTCTTGCCGCAGAAAGAGCACTTGAGAAGGTCGCTGCCCTCAGTGAATTTCGCCAACTACCTACCTCCAGACGCTTGAGGCCCTCTACGCCTCCGGCACCTTGCGCTGCGAGATGACCTCGTCGATCAAACCGTACTCCACGGCCTTCTCCGGCACCATTATGAAGTCCCTGTCGGTGTCCTTGTGGATCCTGTCGGCCGACTGCCCGGTATGCTCCGCGAGTATCTTGTCGAGTACCTCGCGGTTTCGCAGTATCTCCTTCGCCTGTATGTCGACGTCTATCGCCTGACCCTGGGCCCCGCCGTGCGGCTGATGGAGAAGGATACGGCTGTGCGGAGTCGCGTAACGCTTGCTTTTTGCGCCGGCGGCCAGCAGGACCGCCGCCCCGCTCGCGGCCTGCCCTATGCATACCGTCGAGACGTCGCAGCGGACGTACCGGATGGTGTCATAGATGGCGAGCGTGCTCGTAACGTTGCCGCCCGGGGAGTTGATGTAGATATTGATGTCCTTCTCCGGGTTCTCGCTCTCGAGGTGAAGGAGCTGGGCCATCACCAGGTTCGCCATATGGTCGTCTATGTCCATCCCGATGAACACTATGCGCTCCTTGAGCAGGCGGGAGTATATGTCGAACTGCCGCTCACCCCGGGGGGTCTGCTCTATCACTATCGGTACCAGTTGGTCCCTCATTCTTCCTCCGGCTCCTCCTTTGAAGCTTCCTCTTTTAAAACCGCTTCTTCGACCTCGGGCTCTGGCTCAGCCGGCTTCACGGGCTCACCGCCCTCGAACACGGCGTTCTCGACAAGCAGGTCCACGGCCTTCGAAAGCCTCATGTTGGCCTTCACCGCCGGGATGCGCCCCTGCCTGCTCGCCTGCTCGAAGACCTCTTCGGGGTCGCCGCCCGAGGCCTTCGCGGTCTCCCTAATATACTCCTCCGCCTCTTCGTCCGAAACCCCGACGTTCTCGGCCGACGCGACCGCGTCCACTACGAGCTCCGCCTTGAGGTTTTCCACCACCCTTTCCCTGATAGCATTCTCTAACTGGTGCCGACTTCCCTTCAATGCCTCCAGATATTCGTCGAGCGTGATGCCGCGCTCGGAAAGATCGTGCTCGAGCTCCTCGATCTCCCCGTCGATCTGGTATTTCACCATCGATTCGGGAAGGTCGATATAGGTTTTATCCGCCAGAGCCGCGACGACCCTCTCCCGGATCAGCCGCTCGCCCGCGGCCTCCTTAATCTTCGCAATGCGGCCCTTGAGGTCTTCCTTGAAGTCGTCCAGGGTCTCGAAATGGCTCACCTCGCGTGCGAGTCCGTCGTCGAGCGGAGGAAGGACCTTGCGCTTGACCTCCTTGACGATCGTGCGGAACGTCGCCGGCTTGCCGGCCAGCTCCCTTACCTCGTATTCGGGCGGGAAAGAGACAAAAACGTCCAGGATGTCACCTTTTCGCGCCCCGACGAGCTGTTCGTCAAAACCCGGCAGGAAATCCTCACTGCCGACCTGTATCATGCGGTCCGAGCCGCTGGAGCCCTCCATGGGCTCCCCGTCGGTGAACACCTTGTAGTCGAAAAGGACGTAGTCCTTGTCCTCGACCGGGCGCCCCTCCACGACCTCGAGGGTCGCGAACCGGTCGCGGGCCTCGTCGAGCGCCCGCTTTACGTCCTCCTCCGTGACCCCGGTATCGGGCTTCTCGACCTCAATCCCCATGTAGTCCTTGACCTCGATCTCCGGCTTCACGTCCACCGTTGCCTCGAAGACGACGCTGCTGCCATCGTCGCCTATCTCCAGCCCGCTTATCTCGGGGTCGGAGACCGGGAATATGCCAGAATCGATTACCCCCATCATGTAGAGCGTGGGAAGGCCGTCCCTGATCGCCTCTTTGCGGACGTTCTCCGCGCCGAGCTGGCTGTCAATGACCTTGCGGGGCACCTTCCCTTTGCGAAAGCCCGGCACCTTCAGCTTCCTGCTGAGGTCTCGGTAGGCCTCATCGATTATCGGCTCGAGGTCCTCCCCACCTGCTTCGACCTTGAGGGTTACCTGGTGTCCCTCTCCCTTGCTTACCTCTGTCTTCAGATGACTCTCCTCCCACTTTTCACTCGTCCGGTTTGGTGCGAGAGGGGGGACTCGAACCCCCACGGTTAAAAACCACGGGGTCCTAAACCCCGCGCGTCTACCAATTCCGCCACTCTCGCGTGATGTTTTGGAACTGGTGAAACTTGTTCTACTTTGAGTATTGTACCAGTTAACGCCCTGGCTGTTGAGTAGGCGTACCCGCCCGGCTAAGTCTTACCTGCGCTGCCAAACAGCCGCATCTTTCTGGCCACTACCTCGCGCATCGCGTCTCTTGCCGGCATGAGGATCTTCCTGGGGTCGATGACATCGGGGTTCTCGGAGACGAACCGGGCAACCGCCTGGCGGAAGGCGTCGCGCACCTCTGTGTCTATGTTGATCTTGTCAACGCCGATGGAGCATGCCTCCCGTATCATGTCATCGGGAATGCCGCTAGCCCCGTGAAGCACCAGAAAAGTGCCGACCTTTGACTTGATCTCCCTGAGCCGGTCGAAGTCGAGGTCGGGCCTCCCCTTGTACCATCCGTGAACGTTGCCGATGGCAACCGCCAGCGCATCGACACCCGTCCGCTCGACGAACTCCGCGGCCTGGGTGGGATCGGTCATCGAGGCCTCACGCTCGCTCACCGACACGGAATCCTCTACTCCCACCAACCTGCCGAGCTCGCCCTCGACCGAAACGCCCTTCTTACGTCCCAGCTCAACCACTTGTCGGGTGAGGCTCACGTTCTCTTCGTAAGGGAGCTTGCTCCCGTCGATCATCACAGATGAGAATCCGTGCTCAATGCAGGCTTCGACATGCTCCATGGAGGTCCCGTGGTCCAGGTGAAGCGATACCGGGATGTCAACCGATTCAGAAGCGACCTTTGCGATTGCCGCGAGGTAAGCCACCCCTGCATACTCCATCGCGCCGGGCGAGACGGCGATGATAACCGGCGAGCGCTCAGCGACCGCGGCCTCCACTATAGAAAGCGTTATCTCGAGGTTGTTGGTGTTGAACGCCCCTGCCGCGTAGCCCTCTTTCTCCGCCTTCGCAAGCAATTCGGTGTTTGTCACGAAAGCCATCACTACCTCCCCGGTTCAAACCCATTCTACATGGTAAACGAGTTTTACGGATGGGGAAAAGTCGTGGCGGAAACAGCCTAGACTCTTATCGGGTACTTCCCGTGCTTCATCGCCGTCTCCACCATGGCCCGGTAGTTCTGCGGCCTCACATAGTCAGGGATTGAGTTCGAGGCGGATATCCCGTATCCCCCGCCCGGCGCGAGCTCCCTCAGCCTCTCCTTGACCTGCTCGACCACTTCGTCGACAGACCCACGCGTGAGCGTGTAGTCGAGGTCGATGTTCCCGAAGATGCAGAACCTGTCGCCGAACCGCCTCTTCACCTCGACGATGTCCATCGCCTGGGGCTCGATCGGGTGGATCGCCTTGATCCCGCATTCGGCAAGGTCGTCCATTATCTCTAAGATATTCCCGTCCGAGTGGTATATGAACGGAAGGCCCGCTTCCTCCAACACTTCTCCGATCTTCCTGTACCACGGGAACACATACTTGCGGTACACCTTTGGAGAAGCGAGGCAGCCCCCCGTATGTGCGAGGTCGTCAGACATCAGGACGGCGCCGAGCCCCGGAGCCTGAACCAGCCTTTCCGCGATCTTCACATAGGTCGATCCGACGAGCTCGAACAGCTCTTCCACGAGGGAGGTGCTGTCGTAGAGGGCGTAGGAGAAGTTCTGAAGGCCCATAGACTGCGAGACGTTCCCGAACACCGCCGCCGGGGAGAGCATCCCGATTATCCGCATCTTCGAGGGGAGGAGCTTCGCGACCTCTTCGAAAGAAGAGAGGTCGACGTCCTCCGCCTTTGGCCAGGGGAACCTGCGAAAATCCTCGAGGCTCTTTATAAGCCCCTCGCTCTCGACCAGCCAGGTGCGGTCGCGCTCCGCGTCACCGAGTGAGCCGTCCTCGTCGGAAGCGGTCCTCATGAGCCTGGGGGAGAAAAAGGGTGCAAGAACAGGGACATAGTCATAACCGGCCCGGATGAAGAACTCGACCTCGTCCGCGGGACTCGTGATCTCCCGCCCGAGGAACCACTCCTGGACGGGAAGCGCGATGTCGGCCTCGAAGAGGGGTACCCTGTCCGGTTCCTCCCGCCCGAGCGCCGCGGCAAGCCTCGAGAAATCCGGGTCAAGTGGAACACCGCCGAGGTCTCCCTCGACCGGGACCGGCCCGGCCTCCGGCTGTGCCTCCCCGACAGGTACCGTGCCCCTGATGCGCTGCAGCAGCCCCCTGGGGCGCGCTTCGCCGATGAAATCGCTGACTTTCAGTATGGCCCCGCCGTACTCATTTGTTATGAAGCTGATCTTTATCGTGTGTTTGCCGGGCCGAAGCCTTTCGCCGAGCACTCTTATAGTGAGCCTCGAGTCCCTGTCGAAACTCATCATCTCCTCGAGCATGCCCGATTTGAGGGCGACCGGCCTGCCACCCAGGGAGAGCCTTATCTTTTCCACCTGATAGCGCGCGTCGTCCGCCACAACGACGATGTCCCGCATACCGCTGATCCGGACCGGAGTCATGGTGTTGACAAAGCAGAACTCGAAACCGTCATCGGTGTTCTCGAGGCTCCCCTTCTCGTAGACCTTGTTGATAAGGAAGGCGGGTATGTAGACCATGGTCTCAGGACCTCCTGACTAAGGCTCTATACCAGGCTCCTCGCGTAATCCCTTCCCTCCGTCGAGTCGCTACCATAGAAGTCCGCCCCGATCTCGTCGCAGAAGGCCTGGGTGACCGGTGCCCCGCCTATCATTATCTTTACCATGCCCCTGAGACCGGCCGACTCGATGGCCCTTACGACGTCAGCCATCGATACCATGGTGCTGGTTAGAAGCGCGCTCAAGCCGATAGCGACAGGTTTCTGCTCCTCGATCACTTCCACGAACCTGCCGGGCGGAACATCCACCCCGAGGTCGATGACCTCAAAACCGGCGCCCTCGAGCGCCATGCCCACCAGATTCTTACCGATATCGTGCATGTCGCCTTTTACGGTGCCGATTGCGATCATTCCGACCGGCTCGGTGCCGCTCTCTGCCAGAAGCGGCCTCAGGACCTCGAGACCGCTCTTCATCGCTCGCGACGCAATGAGCATCTCGGGAAGGTAGTACTCGCCCTTCTGGAAAAGCTCGCCGACCTCGTCCATCGCCGGTATCAACGCCTCGTTCATTATCGCCTCGGGAATCTGCATCTCCTTGGCAATCGGGTTGATGGTAGAGACAATCATGCTACCGCCGGCGTTCGACT
>JAENXM010000067.1 GCA_016649525.1 Actinomycetota bacterium | reverse complement strand
TCTGGACCCTCATCCGTTACCGCTTCAGGCGATGAGCGGTCCGACATGCTTCTGGTACAATACGGCGTTGGCTCATAGGACCTGCGAGGAAGAGATTGTGGGATGATAGCGAAGCTTAAGGACCTCTGGCAACATCGCGAGCTCCAGTACAACATGGTTGTCAAGGAGCTCAAGGTAAAATACAAGCGGTCAGTGCTGGGATTCCTCTGGTCATTCATGAACCCCCTCATCATGCTGGTCGTCTTCAGCATAGTCTTCGCACTCATCATTCCGGGCGAACTTAGCTGGTTCGTGGTGTTTCTGATGGCGGGCTTGCTTCCCTGGTTATTCTTCGTCAACTCGCTCATGCAGGCGGTGGGCTCGATAGTGAACAACCCGGGACTTGTCAAGAAAGTGTACTTCCCAAGGGAAGTCCTGCCGCTAGGCGCGGTAGGGGCGAACCTCTTCCACTTCTGTATGCAGATGCTAGTGTTCTTCGTTTTCCTGCTCGCAATCCGCTGGCATTTCTCGATATACATCGTGCTTTTCCCGTTTGTGCTACTCCTGCAGGTCTTCTTCACGACGGGGCTAGTGCTCTTGATCTCCGCGGCGAACGTCTATCTGCGCGACGTCCAGCACTTCGTGGAGGTAGCAACAATGGCCTGGTTCTGGATTACTCCGATTGTCTATCCATTTGGATTGGTCATCGCCAAGTTTGGTAAGTTCTGGCCGATATACCTGGTCAACCCGATGACTGACATAACTCTTTTATGGCAGTACATCATATACAACCCCTACTACTACGCGCCGAAGGGCGGAGTCGCATACATCTCATTCTGGGGAATACTGGGGACGTCGATATTATCGATAGCGCTGCTCGTCTTCGGCTATTATTTCTTTTGCAGGACCGAGCGCGGCTTTGCCGAGCAGATATAAAGGGAAGGCAGGATGGCTTACGCAGTCGAGGTAAATGACGTTTCCAAGATGTTCAAGCTCCACCATGAGAACGTGAAGAGCCTGAAGGAAAAGGTCCTGTTCTTCCGCAGGCGGGGGTACGAGGAGTTCTGGGCTCTCAAGGACATCGACGTGAAGGTGAGTGAGGGCGACACGCTGGGGCTCATCGGGGCGAACGGTTCCGGCAAGTCGACCCTCCTCAAATGCATAACGAAGATCCTCTATCCCACGAAGGGGAAGATAGCCACGAACGGGAGCATCGCTGCGCTCCTCGAGCTCGGAGCGGGATTCCAGCCTGACCTTACCGGCAGGGAGAACGTCTATCTGAACGCGTCGATTCTCGGCTTCTCGAAGAAGGAAGTGGACAAGCGGTTCGACGACATAGTGGCCTTCGCGGAGCTCGAGAGGTTCATCGACAACCACGTGCGGAACTACTCGAGCGGCATGTACGTGCGCCTGGGGTTCGCGGTGGCCATCAACGTTGACCCAGACATACTGATAATAGACGAGGTGCTGGCGGTCGGGGACGAGGCGTTCCAGCGCAAGTGCCTTGACCGCATAAACGAGATTCAGAACGCGGGTAAGACGATCATATTCGTGACTCACAACGTCGACGTGACGCAGGAGATCTGCAACAGGGTAATAATGCTCGATCAGGGGAACATCGTTAAAGAAGGGACTCCGAAGGAGGTAGTTCCATTTTATCACAAGGCGATGGAGTCTCACGAGGAGAGCGCGGAGCGTGGCGACAGGCGGGTCACTGTCACGGGTGCGGAGCTCCTGAACGGGGAGGGCAACCCCGCCTCGGAGTTCAGCACGGGTGAGTCGATGAAGATACGCGTGTCGTACATCGTCGCGGAGCCGGTCGAGGACCCGGTCTTCGGTTTCAGCATCGACGACTACCGGGGCTTCACCGCCTACGGGACCAACACCAGCCTCAAGGGGATAGACCTCGGCAAGGTCTCAGGGGAGGGCGTGGTCGAGTTCGATCTGAAGGCGCTCCCCATGCTCGAGGGAAGGTACTCCGTGAGCCTCTCCGTACATTCCCGGGACGAGCAGACCGTGTATCACTGGCTCGACAGGTACACCACCTTCGACATGTACAGCCAGATGAACGACATCGGGCTCCTGTACATACCGTGCGAGATACTGGTCAACCCATGATAAAGGCAGGGAGTCATGGAACCCGTTGACGCGGACGTAGACGACGTGCTCGAGGACGTGGCCGGCGTGGTATCCGGTCTTTCCACGGGACGGGTGCAGGCCTGCCGCTCAGAGGTCAGGAGGACTGAGGAGATCACCTACCTGGTGCCGGGGTCCTGGCAGGACATCACCGACAGCCTGCTCGCGCTTCATCAGAGCCTGGCGCCTCTGGAGGGAGGCCCCGCTCCCTGTGAGATCCCGGCGACGGGCGGGCCGGCAGGGGCGCTCAAGCGTTTCGTGAAGCGGATGATACGGAAGTCGGTCTACTGGTATGTGAATCCCGTGGTCGAGCAGCTTCACAGGACTCACTCCGCTACCGAAAGGGCGCTCTCCGGGATGGCAAGGCAGCTCGAGAGCCTGACAGCCCGGCTCGAAGAGATCGAGGAGGGGGACCTGGAGGGGAGGATAAGCGCGCTGGAGGAAAGGATCGACCGCCCGGAGCGGGCTGCGGAGAAAAACAGGGAAACCGATGACTGACGGACCGACCATAATCATTCACGACTGGGAAAGCAGCATTGAGGCGAACGAGCTGGCGCGCTCCCTCGCGGATAACCCGCACACGAAGGACGTGCGCTCTGTGGCCGTGGTCGCTCGCGGCGAGGCGCAGGCCGCGGGCGAGGTTCTAGGGCCTCTCGGCATGGAGATACTGGCGGTCGAGAACGGCGCTTCTTCGGGGGCGAGGAAAAACCAGGGCCTTAGAGAAGCTTCCGGCGACGCAGTCATCCTTTCCGCCGGAGTGAAGCTCCCCGACAGGGAGTGGTTCCGAAAGGTTTTAAAGGAGGCCGAGACCTCCGGGTGCGGCGTCGCGGGTGTAAAGGTCGTTGACGGGGGCGGTGTTATAGACAGCTGCGGCTACCGGATGACATTGCCCGGGTACGAGCCGTATCATATCGGCGGGGGCAGAAAAGACATCAACCAGTTCTACTACACCAGGCAGGTGGAGGGAGTCGACTCCCGTTGCATGTATATAAAGAGGGACGCAGTCGAGGCGGCGGGCGGCTTCGACGAGGGATACGGGGCGGGATATGACGATGCCGACTTCTGCCTGAAGGTGAAGCTAGCCGGGCTGCCGGTCGTGTGCGTAGGTTCCGTGAGCGTGACGGCGAGCGTGCCTGGTCACGAGGGCCCGGCTGAAAGATACCGTGACGACTACCGTAAGCGCTGGGAGAATTACTACCGCGACAGGTACGACACGCGGGTCATGTGGCATTCGTGGATCAACGCGCCGACTGGGTACGCGGTCTCGTCCCAGTACCTGGTCCTGGCGCTCGAGGCCCTCGACGTGGACGTCCGCTACGGTTATGTCTACGGGGTCGAGGAGCCCCCCAACGACGACGGGCGCATCATGGAGGTGCGAAAGAAACCGAAGGACCTCGACGTAACCCAGGTCGTCTACGGACAGGGGGACGTGTTCTTTAAGAACAGCGGGAGGTACAGGGTCGGCTACTCGATGCTGGAGGTCGACGGGATCCCGGATAACTGGGTCGAGCAGGCAAACGCGATCGACGAGGTCTGGGTCCCTTCTCATTTCAACCAGGAGACCTTCGCGGCAAGTGGGGTCAAAAGGCCCATAAAGGTTATGCCGCTCGGCGTGGACATCGACTACTTCAACCCCCACATAAGGTCCCGCAGGCTCAACGACCGCTACGTTTTCCTGTCGGTCTTTGAATGGGGAGAGAGGAAAGCGCCCGAGGTTCTCCTCAAAGCCTATAACCGGGAGTTCTCGAGCAAAGACAACGTACTGCTTCTCCTGAAGGTCACCAACACCGACCCGGCGGTGAACATAGAGCGGCAGGTGCAGGCGATGCACCTCGGGGCCGGCCGCGCTCCCGTTGTGATGGTCCTCAACCAGAGCGTGCCGAGCTACCAGATGGGCGCGCTCTACTGCTCGAGCGACTGCTTCGTCCTGCCGACGCGCGGCGAAGGGTGGGGTATGCCGACGCTGGAGGCGATGGCCTGCGGCCTTCCCGTCATCAGCACCCGCTGGAGCGCCCAGACCGAGTTCTTCGACGAGGAGGTCGGTTACCCGATAGATATCAAAGGCTTGATCCCGGCGGTAGCCAAATGCCCGTACTACGAGGGCTTCAGGTGGGCGGATCCAGATATCGACCACCTGGCACAGTTGATGAGGCACGTGTATGAGAACCGGGAGGAGGCCCGCGCCAGGGGGTCGAGGGCGTCGATAGCGGCGAGAGAGAAGTGGACCTGGTCGAACGCCGCCGGGCGTATAAAAGAGCGGCTTCTCGAGGTGTCTTCCTGAGGAGCGGCGAGGTGCTATAATCTTGAAAACTGCGGCATGCTCTGGCGCGAGAACGGCGGTGGCGGATTGCTGAAAAGGCGGGGAAACAAAAGGACTCCAGAAGGGGAAGCGGACGGAGTCGAGACCACGGAGGAGATCACCAAACGCCTGAGGGAGAGCTCCCCGAACGGACACAGGATAGAGCCGTTCGACGAGAGCGCCCTGATGGAAAACCTCCACCTCACGAACGCCTACTATGACATGAACCTTCCCGGAGAGCTGACCTCCGAGCGCCGCGTGCTGGGTCCTTTCTACGGGTTCTTAAAGCGCATCGTCTGGAGGATCTCTTCCTGGTACATAAGCCCCGCGCTGGACAACCAGCGGCTTTTCAACGCGTATGCCACGCGCAGCATAAACGAGATGAAGCGCTACCTGGACCATCTCCAGATAAACGAGGATATCCTGAGCACCATCATGCGCAGGGACCTCGCCCTGTTCCGGGCAAACATACTGTTCCTGGTCAGGTACCTCGAGGACCGCATGCTGGATTTTGAGAACGAGCTCGAACTGCTTCGCAGCGGTTCTGCCGGGCGTGCCCCGGCGGGGCCGGAGATGGTGGCGGAAGTCAACGATGACGAAAGCGAAACCAAGGACCTTCTGGGCGCGCTCGACATACTTTCGCTCGAGCAGAGGGTGCACGGTTCCCCTAAAGCGGTCAAGGACCGCCAGAAGGTGTACCTGCCGTACTTCCGCGGGTGCCGGAACGTACTCGCGATGGGGTGCGGCAGGGGAGAGCTTCTGCAGTTGCTGGCGCAGGAGGGGATAACCGTCAGTGGGATCGAGACGAACCCGACCCTGGTCGCCTACTGCCGGGACCACGGTCTCGAGGTTACGCGGGTCGACCCGCTCGAATACCTGGGAGCGGTCGAGGACGCCTCCCTGGACGGGATCGCCCTCTCGAGGTTCGCGGGACACCAGCCGCCGGGCCGCCTGATCGGGATGCTGGACCTCTGCCGGACGAAGCTTACAGATGAGGGGGTCCTGGTGATCGAGACCCCGAACCCGTTCTCCCTCTACGTCGCGGCTAGCTACGTGCTCGAGAACTCCGGCCGGGTGCACCCCCTGCACCCGGAGACCCTCAAGCTTTTGTGTCTCTCCTACGGTTTTCTGGACCCGGAAGTCATATTCCTGAATCCCCTGCCCCCCGAGGAGCACCTGGAGGAGCTGGAGCTCACCTCTTACATGGCAACCCTCGACCCGCGGGAACAGGAACTCTTCGGCCAGGTGAACCAGAACTTCCAGAAGATGAACCGCACCCTTTTCAGCCACCGCGATTACGCCCTTGTGACCCGGCGCGGCCGGAGGGATTTCGGCTGATGGCGAAACCCTATGAAACGGATTTAAACCTCTCCGACCCCAACGACGCGCGCACGAAGCTGATATCGATGATCGGCGCTGACAAGCGCGTGATTGATTTCGGCTGTTCCACCGGTTACGTCTCGGGCGTCTTGAAGGAGCGCGGGTGCTACGTGGTAGGAATCGAGATCGCCCCCGAGGCCGCAGAGAAAGCGCGGGAGGTCTGCGACCGGGTCATAGTGGGAGACCTCGACGAGTTGGACCTTGTAAGCGAGTTCGGTGGGGAGACCTTCGATGTCGGCCTGCTCGGCGATGTCATCGAGCACCTCAAGTTCCCGCAGATATTGCTGGCCCAGGCCCGACGGCTGCTGTCCCCCGGCGGTTATATCGTGATGTCCGTCCCGAACATAGCCCACGCCAGCATCCGCCTCATGCTCCTCAAGGGCGAGTTCAACTACGAGGATTTCGGGATACTCGACGATACCCACCTCAAGTACTTCACCCGTAAGAGCATGGAGGACCTTCTGGAGGGATGCGGCTACGTGGTTGACGAGCTCGACTGGACGAGGCACGGTGTCACCGAGGCGGAGCTGAGGGAGACGCTCGACCCCCTTGGGCTTTCCAACCTGGAGGAGGTCGTGAAATCCTTTTCCTCTCCGGAGGCGGTGGCATTTCAATACGTCATAAAGGCCACTCCCTCGGGTGAGGTTGATTTGCTGGAAAAGCTGTCCGGGGAAAAGGCCGACGCCCAGAGGCGGGCGAGGGCGCTCGAGAAACAGATGTACAACTTCAAGGAGCTTGCGGATTACAGCAAGGAGCTCGAATCCATGATAGAGAAGAAGGACGAGTACATAGGGATGCTCGAGGAAGAAGTCGCCGTTCGCGAGAGAGCACGGCAGGATAAGGATCGAGAGACATCGGAATCGAGCTCCGGGGTAACGGAGCCGGACGCCCGGTCCCGGAGGCCCCGCAGGGGTTTCTTGAAGCGGGGTTGACCGTTTCTTGGACGCCAGTTCCGGACCGGATTGCGCGGCAGAACGTGAAACCGACTGATAAGAGATCTTACCGCCAGTTCTGGTTTCCGACAGACGATTACAAAGATCGGTGGTGGACGCCCGGGTGAACGGCGGAGGCCCTCGTGATGAATACAGGAAGAAGAAGGCCGAAACATGGTGGTCGGCGGAGGCCGAGAAGCGCGTCCGCGCGGGGGAGCCGCGGGTCGACTGGAGCTCATCGGCCCTGGTTGACGGGATAATCAACAGGAGGGTCACCGGAGTCGAGACGAGGAACTGGCTCGGATGGTTGAAGGAGAGGCATCTGGAGCGCCCCGCGGACCTGGGCCTGAGCATCGGCTGCGGGACCGGCCTCCTGGAGCGGGACGCGATTAGCCAGGGCCTCTGTCACGAGATGGTCGGGATCGACATCGCCGAAGGGGCGCTCGATATAGCGCGCCGGGAAGCGGGGGACCTGCCGGTAAAGTATGAACGGGTGGACCTCGAGTGCCAGGCGCTACCCGCGGGAGAGTACGACATGGTCTTCTCTGCCGGTGCCCTCCACCACATCAACAATCTCTATTTCTGCGTCGAGCAGTTGCACAGCTGCCTCAAGGACGACGGGCTGCTGGTATTGAACGAATACGCGGGGCCCAGCAGGTTCCAGTGGGACCCGCTCCAGTTGAAGCTCGTATTCGATATATACGGATTCCTGCCGTGGCGGTACAGGTTCAACCACCTCGCGGGCGAGACGATCCCTTATCCGAGGCGGCCCGAGATATGCTCGATGGTTATGAACGACCCGTCTGAAGCGGTGCGCTCCGCGGGGATGCTGGACGTCGTAGAGATGTTCTTCGAGCGGATCGACAGGCGCGAGATAGGCGGCACCCTCCTGAACCCGTTCCTCTCCGGTATCCTGGAGAACTTTAACGAGGAAGATGATCTTGACAGCTCTTTCATATCCACCGTCGCCATGCTGGAGGAGCTCCTGATGAAGGACGGCGTCATCGACTCGGATTTTGTCGTCGATGTCTACCGGAGAAGATCTTCTCCTGTGAGCGGCGATGACGCGAAGAGTGACGACCTCGCTCGAAGCGATCGGATACTGCAACAGGAGAACGCCATAGTGGATGGTTTAGATGAGCTCGGTGAAGTCAGGGCGGCAAACGACGCGCTCAGGAGCGAGGTCGGAGAAGCAAGGGCGCAGTCGGCCGATGCCGGCTCCCGGGTCTCGCTGCTGCAGAGCGAGAATGCGCTGCTGAAGACAGGGGTCGTCTTCCGCGGCGCAAGGGCTTTGAGGAGAGTCGATAAAGGGAGGGTCCCCGTCGAGAAGTTTTTGCCCGGACCGGAAGCGACCCGGGCACAGTCGGTACCTGCCCGTGTCGACGCGTCGTTCGGCCTGCTCTCTGCCGAGACGAGGGCGATAAGACGTTACCTCGAAGGGGCCGGAAAGGGAAACGAGATATTCTGGCTGAGGTGGCTTCGCGAGGCGGCGGACCTGTCAGCAGACAGAACCCTTATGGCGGGTCTCGAGCCGAGCTGCGCGGAGGTGGCGGTGCGCCTCGGCATCTGCGATTCGGTCGACCTCATCGATTTATCGTTGCTTAGCGGCGGCGCGCGACCCGCCGGGAGCTACGACCTGATCCTGCTGGGCCTCCATCCCGGTATTGAAGGCGCGGCGCTGGCGGGACCGGCCTGCGGCCTTCTCGAGTAGGGCGGTA
>JAENXM010000074.1 GCA_016649525.1 Actinomycetota bacterium | reverse complement strand
CGGGAGCCGCCGTTGCGGTCGAGGAGATGCTGGACGATGCCTTGAGCGCGCTCATGGAGTTACCCGGCTACAGATGTGGCGTCGCATATCTCCTGGAGGAGGGGGGCGTGGCCGCAAGGCGCCTGTCAATGCTCGGTTTCGCGAGGAGCGAGCCCCCGAGGAAGATCAGGTGGGATGAAGGGGTCTTTCCCGCGACAGCTTTATTCAGTAGGGGGATCGAGGCCGCGTGGCCGGATACAGGGATGCACCCGCAGGTGAAGGAGATACTCGGCAGAGAAAGGCTCGGGGGCATCATCGCGGTCCCGCTGGTCCCCGGGGGCCAGCCTCTTGGGATGTTGCTCCTGGGGCATGATTTCGAGGCCCGGCAGGTGGAGGAGGACAGGCCCGTCATGCGCGCCGCCGCCGACGCGTTCGACCTCGGCGCGGAGAACCTGCTCTTCAGGGCTCGGGCCGAGGAGCGCGCCCGCGAGGCGACCGCGATGTACCGGGTGGCACGGAGCATGACGGAAGAGGTCGCGCTCGATCGGACCCTGGAGTGTCTCGTGGAGGAGGCGATCGATCTTTTCAAGGTGGATATCTGCAGCATCTTCCTGTATGACGAGGAGACGGGGCTGTTGACCTGCAGGGCCGCGGAGGGGGCTGATGTCGTCTCAATGGAGGTGCCGCTCGGGGATAGCGGCACCGCGTCACTGGCCGCAAAGACACTCAAGCGGGTAGTCGTCGATGACGCGGAGGCGGACCGAAGGGTTCCCCGGTTCGTCATCGAGGAGCACGGCGTCAGGTCCTCACTGGTTGCACCGCTAATCGTTGACGGGAAGTTCGCCGGGGCGCTGTTCCTCGACATGAGGGAGAAGCGAAGTTATTCAAAGCGCGAGCTGGAGCTTATCGATAGTTTCGCGGAGCAGGCCGCGCTGGTGGTCCGCGACGCGTCGCTTCTGGATGGGCTGAGAAAGAGCGAGGAAAGGTACCGCCTGGTCGTGGAGTCGACGGAGGACATAGTCTTTACGACGGATGTGGACTCCAGGTTTACGTTTGTGAACGAGCGCGTTCGCTCCGTGCTCGGCAGCGGGCCGGAGGAACTTCTTGGGTTTGGTTATCTACAGTATGTGGATGAGGCGGACATGGGTTATCTGGAGGCGGTGATAAATATCATTTCGTCCGGCGGAACGATCAGGGAAGCCCGCCTGCATCTTCATGACAGGGACGGGGCGGAAGTTCTTCTGGATACGAAAATAAGCCCGATTGTGGTTGACGGTAGGGTGACGGGCGCCGTAGGGGTGGCGCGCGATGTCACTGAGCAGGTCAAAGCGGAGGGGGCGGTTCTCGCCTCCGAGGAACGCTACCGGACGCTCGTGGAGACGTCTCCCAACGCCGTGCTGATCACGAATCTTCATGGGGAAATACTGTTCGTAAACAGTAAGAGCGCCGATCTGGCTGGAATACCGCCCGAGGCGCTGATCGGGAAGAACGTCGATGATCTCCTTGCCCCGGAAGAGGTAAAGAAGGTTGGCGAGGAGTTCAAAGCGGCGCTGGCAACAGGACGTGGCCTAGCCGGACGGCTGACCAGAGCCATCACGGATGGGACCGAGAGATACTTCGAGGCGTCGACCTCCGTGATTGGCGAGCCGGGTACGGACGCAAGGGTCATGATAATAGCCAACGATGTCACGGAGCGCGAGCTTGCGCGGCGAGCGCTAGCGGATTCCGAGGAACGGTACCGGGCAATCGTAGAGGCGAGCAAGGACGTAATCCTGATGATCAACAGGGGTGGCGAGATTCTCTACGTAAACCCGGAGGTTGAACGTACGTTCGGTGCAAAGCCGGAGGATGTCACCGGCAGGCATATCTTCGGGTTTGTGCACCCGGACGACCGCGAGAGGGTAGCGGAGGGCATCGCCAATGCCTTCAGGCGCGGGTTCGCGGACATGTACTTCCCGGCGACGTGTTTGGCCGTCGACGGCTCGCTGGTGCGGGTGGAGGTTAACTCCGGTCTCGTGGGCTGGCCCGGTGAGGATGCGGTTGAGATTATGGTCATAAGGGATGTTACCGAAAGGAAGAAGCGCGAGGAGGAGACGGTACTCAGGCTGAAGGTCGAAGAAGCGCTGGCGGACGTGGCGGTGGGGTTCGTGAATCCCGAAAATATCTATGAGGCTATAGGACGAACCCTTGAGCAGACCGGCGAACTGCTGGGGGTGAGCAGGGTACACTACTTCGAGTTCTCGAGGGATGGAGAGAGATTATCATGCAAATCGGAGTGGGTCGGCGAGGGAACCGAGCCTACGATAGACACGCTCCAGTCTCTTGACCCTGCGGACTATCCGTGGTGGGTAGAAACCCTCGGTTCAGGCGCAATGGTGGTGAGGAGTTTCATAGAGGAAATACCTGAAGAGTCCATGCGCAGGAAACTTGCGCGGCAGGGAGTACTGGCCGTTGCCGCGGCGCCTATTTTCGAGCGCGAGAGGCTTGCCGGATTCTTCAGCTATCACGACGTACAGAAGAACCGGGAGTGGTCCGGTCCAGAGGTGGGGATGCTTCGGGAGGTGTCCGAGACGATCTCTCACGCCCTCGAGAGGAGGGAATGGGTTGTTGAGCTCGAGCGTTCAGAAAAGTTCCGGGCGAGAATAACCGAGAGCATCGGCGAGGGCTTGATGGTCCTTCGTAACGGTGTGGTGACATGGGTTAACCTACAGACCTGCAAGATACTCGGCTACGGGCCGGAGGAGCTGATGGGGCACACGACTGAGAACCTGTTCCCTGATGCGAAGCGCCTCGAAGTAGTCGCCCTTGAGACGGCGACGGCGCTGGCCAGAGGAGAGCGATACGAGAGGGAGGGAAAGGCGAGGCGGAAGGACGGGTCTCTCGTTGACGTCCTCGTTACATTGAGCTCGCTCGGCGCGGTAGCGGAGGATTACGCGGAAGTTGTCGCGACCATATCGGACATCACGGAATCAAGGCGGATGCGGGAGCAGGTCGAGGCCGCGGCCGAGGCTTATTCGACCATCTTCTTGGTTGCAGGCGACGGCCTGGTAGTCTCTTCGCTTGATGGCGAAATCAGGGATGTGAACGAGAGGATATGTTCCTACACCGGGTTCAGCCGAGAAGAGCTCCTTTCTAAGAATATGGCTGACCTTGTCCCGGAGAAAGTTCGGCACCTCTACAAGGAACGACTGGGTGAAGTACTGCACGATGGATACACCACGTTCGAAACGAAGCTCATCAGGAAAGACGGCGGACGCCTTCCAGTCGAGGCGTCGTCTCGGGCGGCAACCGTACTGGGTGAACGAGTAATTCTCTCGGCACTGCACGACATTACGGAGAGAAAGATTGCTGAGGTGGAGACTAAACGCCGCGCCGTGCAGCTTGCCTCGCTGAACGAGATACTCAAGGCGGCCACCCGGTCGCTCAACCTTGATGTGGCCTTAAAAGATACCCTCAGTGCATCGATTGAGGTATCCGGCGCCGAGGCCGGTATTCTGACGCTCGAGGACCAGCCCGGCGCCGGTACGTCCAGGGTGATGTCGAGCGAAGGGTTCACCCCGGAGCTCATGGTCAAGCTCGATACGGACGTTATGAAGAGGGGGCTCGCTGAGCTTGCCTCCGGTCCGGAGGGAGCGGCTGTCATCGATGTTCCATCGTGGGCTGCGACTGAGAAGGGTGGAGAGATCGTCAGTCTTCTCGAGGACGAAGGAATCGAGTCCGCATTGTTCATCCCCCTCGCAAGGGACGAAAGCGTGACAGGCGTGCTGGGCCTGGCCTCAAAGAAACCCGGACTGTTCAGCGAAAACTACAGGGACTTCTATAACGCTGCCGGCGCGGAGATACGCGTGGCCATGCAGAATGCGATCATCTACCGGGAGCTCCTGGCCGAGCACGAGAGACTCGCGCTACTCTACCGCAGCGCGCAGGATATATCCGAGCAGGCAGGGCTGGACACCCTGCTCAAAACGGTCGCCAAAGAGGCCACTGAAGCGATTGGCGCGGAGTCCGCGTTCATAGCTCTTGTGGAGCCGGGGCGGGACGAGTTCGTCTGGGCGGCTGCACACAACATGGATCTCGGGCTGCTGGAAGGGATTCACATGCCGACAGACAAGGGCTTTGGCGGGGAAGTGATCCGCAGCAAGAGGGCTGCTTCTATCGAGACAGGGGATGGCGTTCCAAAGGAAATAACAGAGGAAGACCCGGTGGCAGGCGTGTTCTGGGGGAAGACGGGGCTGTTGATCCCACTCATAGCGGGCGACGAGGTGGTGGGTATTATGAGCCTTCAGTGCCTGAGAGAGCAGGAAGTGAGTGATGAGGATGTCCTTCTGCTGGAGGCCATGGGCAGGCATGCCGGGGTCGCCATCGAGAACGCGAGGCTGTACGAGGAGACCAGAACACACCTGCAGGCCCTGGAGGTGGCGCATCAGGAGCTGATGGAGCTCGACCGGATGAAGTCAGATTTCGTCTCGACGGTCTCGCACGAGCTCCGGTCGCCGCTCGCCGTGATAGAGGGCTTCGCGAGGACGCTCGTGGAGCACTTCGACAGGATAGACCGCGATACGGAACGGGAGTCACTAGAAATCATATTGAAGAAGTCGACAATCCTGGAAGGACTGATAGCGAACATACTCGATATGTCTCGCATAGAAGCGGGGAGGCTCGAGGTCAACCTCGAGGTTGTGGGCCTGCTCGATCTTTGCCGGCGGGTCATAGGCGATCAGGAGCGTATGGCCGATGTAAGCGGGATCAAGCTGGTAGCGCCCGATAAAGAGCTGGCAGTGGTGGCCGATCCGGACAGAGCCGAGGTCGTGCTGGGGAACCTTGTGCGCAACGCGATCAAGTTCTCCCCGGAGAGCGGTACCGTGTTGATTGCGATCAAAGAAGAAGGAGAGATGGCGGAGGTCAGCGTAATCGACGAGGGCATAGGTATCCCCGCCGAGGAGCACGCGAAGATTTTCGGCCGGTTCTACCAGGTGGAAAGCGGCGAGAACCGCTCATTCCCCGGCACAGGGCTGGGACTCTACATTACCAGCGAGCTCCTGCACGCGATGGGAGGCACCATAAAGGTGGACAGCGAGCCGGGCAAGGGTTCCACCTTCACGATCACCTTGCCCCTGGCGGGGCGTGCGGGGGTTGCGGAAGGTCCGGCGTGAGATTCAAAACGATCGAGCACACGGCTGACATAGGCATCGAGGTCGAGGCGGATACACTCGGCGAGCTCTTCGAGGGCACGGCGATGGCAATGCTCTCCCTGATCGTCGACCCGGCGACTGTCAGAGATGATGTCGAAAGAGAACTATCGCTCGAGGCCGGTGACCTCGAGGAACTGCTTTTCATATGGCTCAACGAGCTCCTGTTCATCATGTACGCGGACGGCCTCCTGTTTTCGAAATTCGAGGTAAAGGACGTGGGAGACTCGAGACTGGTTGCGGTCGCGAGCGGGGAGAGGCTGGATCGGGGAAGGCACAGGCTCGACGAGGAGATAAAGGCCGCCACCTATCACGAGATGATGGTGGAGCGCCTGGATGAGGGTTGGAAGGCCAGGGTTATATTCGACGTTTGAGGTGTCATGGTCGAGGGCTTGAGGAAGATCTCGGATTACAAGTGGGAGCTGTCCGCTGATTATAAAGATGGAATGAAGGTGCCCGGTATCGTTTTCGCGGACGAGGAACTGCTTAACCTCGCTATGCGCGACAAGGCCCTGGAACAGGTCGCGAATGTCGCGTTCCTGCCCGGCATAGTCTACCGGTCGCTCGCGATGCCGGACATCCACTGGGGTTACGGATTCCCGATCGGGGGAGTCGCGGCTTTTGCGGAGGACGGCGTCGTTTCACCGGGCGGGGTCGGTTTCGACATCTCGTGCGGCGTGAGGTTGGTCAGGACCAACCTGGAGGAGGGTGACGTCCGCCCCGGCCTGCGCGGGCTGCTTGCCCTGATGGCGAGGAACGTCCCCAAGGGGCTCGGGAAGAGGGGCAGCATCAGGACGCCTGAGCAGCTGCTGCGCAAGGTCTTTACGGGCGGGGCCCGCGCGGTCCTGGGCATGGGCTACGGAAGGGAGGAGGACCTCGAGGGCACCGAGTGGGGCGGGAACTACCCGGGGGCGGATCCCGACCGCGTGAGCCCTCGTGCCTACGAGAGGGGGAAGGACCAGCTGGGGACCCTGGGCTCCGGGAACCATTTCGTCGAGGTACAGGTGGTGGAGAAGATATTCCTTCCGGATGTAGCGAGGGAATTCGGCCTTTCAGAGGGCCAGGTGACGGTCATGATACATTCCGGTTCCCGAGGCGTGGGGCACCAGATATGCACCGATTATCTCCAGGTGATGGACCATGCCGTAAAGCGTGCGGGAATCGACATCCCGGACCGCCAGCTCGCGTGCGCCCCGTTGGGCTCGAAGGAGGCCTCTGACTACATGGCCGCTCTTGCCTGCGCGGGGAACTACGCTATCGGCAACAGGCAGGCGCTCATGCACTGGGTAAGGCACTCGTTCGAGCAGCATTTCGGGTCTTCCGAAAGAAAGCTGGGGATGGACCTCCTGTACGACGTTTCGCACAACATCGCCCGGATGGAGACCCACGAGGTGGACGGAAGGAGGGTCGAACTCTGCGTGCACCGCAAGGGCGCAACGGCCTCTTTCCCTGCGGGTCATCCGGACATACCGCCGGCTTTCAAGGATATCGGGCAGCCCGTGATAATCCCGGGCGATATGGGGACGCACTCCTACGTGCTTGTCGGGTCGGAGATCGCCATGAAGGAAAGCTTCGGGTCCACGTGCCACGGCGCCGGCCGCACCATGAGCAGGTCGAAGGCCAAGAAGACGATCCGCGGAAGCGAACTGCGGGCGAGGCTTGAATCAGAGGGCATAATCGTCATGTCCGAGAAGGACTCTCTGCTCGCCGAGGAGGCGCCCGAGGCCTACAAGGATGTTTCGCGCGTTGTCGATATCTGCGAGGGCGCAGGCCTTTCCCGCAAGGTGGCGATGATGAAGCCCATGGGAGTCCTCAAGGGTTGACGCTCCGGAAGAACGGTTGAACGGCTTGCCTTTAAATGTTAACTTACCAGTGCCTGTGGGCCTATAGCTCAGTCGGCTAGAGCGCACGCCCGATAAGCGTGAGGTCGGTGGTTCGAGTCCACCTAGGCCCACCATTCCAAACAATCAGGACTCCATGCCTCGGTGGACGAAGAAGCACCGGGTGGGGGTCACCGCGCTCCGGAGGAGCGTGGGGCGGTTCGAGTCCACCTAGGCCCACCAGCAAATCAATTGCCCAACATTTACACCTGCCTTATTTGCGGGTAATAAGTCTATGGACTCGAACCACCGACAGGGGGGCTTTTTCTTTATGGGGGGAGCGTCCCCCCATAATCTATGACCTTCATGGTCTCGCCCTCCGGATCGCCTTTCCGGTTTTAGATTATTGGTCTATCCTTGGTACGGACTCGGTTGCCTCTAGGAGTGATATGAAGTTCCCGCGAATGGTGAGGGTGAGACAGGAGCTTGCGAGCGACCCCCTGGAGGACCTCCCGGCGGCTCTCGAGCAGGCGCTTGGGGAAGCGGGCTTCGAGCGGTTGTTCGCCCCTGGTCACAAGGTCGCCGTGGCCGTGGGGAGCAGGAACATCGACCGGCTCGTCGAGCTTGTCGCCGGGCTGGTGGGGAAGCTCAGGGGGTCAGGCTGCACTCCGTTTATCGTGCCTGCCATGGGTTCACACGGTGGGGCGACCGCGGAAGGGCAGGTCGGGGTGCTCGCCGGTCTGGGCGTTACCGGGGAGTCTGTGGGCGCGCCGGTCGTATCGTCGATGGACACGGTCTCTCTGGGCGTGACGCGGGGCGGCGCGGAGGTGTTTGCCGACAGAGCCGCCATGGGGTCCGACGCTGTCGT
>JAENXM010000160.1 GCA_016649525.1 Actinomycetota bacterium | reverse complement strand
GGGAACCACTTGATGGGCATCTTTGAGAGGTTGGCGATCGCGAAGGCCGAGCCGGTCCCCCCGAGCATCTGCATGACGAAGTAGATCCAGTACTGAACATCTCCACTTGATATCACGTGCGGGGTGACTGCTTTGATGATACCGGCGACAAGCATCATGACCACACCGATACCGGTGGCGAATTTGAAGCCGCGCCTGTCGGCCAGGGAACCGGCGTATGAGCTGACTATGATGAACATGAAAGGACCGATAAGGGCGAGCCACCTTACCTGCATGGTGCTGACACCGAGAGCTTTTTCTACGGCACTTTCGATGGGAGCGAAACTGAGCCACAAGAAAGCCTGAATAACGAGGATCAGGCCGAAGAATACCAGAACGACCCAGCGGTAACCGTAGACCTTGAACTCCGCCTCTTCGTTCATGAGGCACCTCCCTTTGAGTTGAGCGCGTTTATTCTAACCCGTAGACTCAAGTCAATGGCACACCGGAAACAGCCCTATGTTACCCCTACGCTCTGTCACCACTGGATTAATCTAGTAAGAGGACGGGGTCTGCGAGATGCCGAGCATCTCCCTCGCCTGCGCGGGTGTCGCAACCTCGCGGTTCAGTTCCTTCGCGATGCGGACGATCCTCGCGACGAGCTCCGCGTTGTTCTTGAGCTTCTGCCCCCTCGCGTAGTAGAGGTTGTCCTCCATGCCCACGCGTACGTGGCCGCCCAGCAGGACCGACATCACGGTCATCGGCAGCTGGAAGGGTCCCACCCCTATGGTGAAGAAGATCGACTGGTCAGGTAGCTCGTTGACAAGGGACAGCAGGTTCGCCGGGGTGGGGAAGGATGATGTCTGGAAGCCCATCACGAACTGGATGTCGTAAGGCGGGTCCAGGAGCGCCTGCGCGAGCAGGTCGTTGACGACCCAGAACATCCCCGGGTGATACAGCTCCATCTCGGGCTTTATGCCCTTCTCCTTCATGGTGGTAGCGTACAGCGAGATGTCCGCGTAGCTGTTCGGTATGCAGCGGTCGTAGACCATCTCGGGCCTCGGGTGCGGCAGCGGTTCCGCCCTTTCCTTCATGGGCACTTTCAGGACGAAGGGGCCGAGGTTGAGCGAGCAGAGCTCGGGGTTAGCGTAGATGCTAGCCATCCGCTGTTCGGTCGATAGCTCGGGACCGCCGCCCGTCGTGTTGTTTATGATGATGTCGGGGCACTTCGCGCGTATCATCGTGTTTATCTTGAGGTAGTCGTCGGGGTTGGCCGACGTCATCCACCAGACCTCGGGGTTCCTGGCGTGGACGTGTACGATGCTGGCACCGGCCCTGTACACCTCTTCCGTCTGCTCGGCCTGCTCCTCGGGGGTCTCGGGCAGGTTCTCATTGAACTCCTTGCCCTGGACACCGCCGGTGATGGCGCACGAGATGATGAGCGGAGGCAACCCTTTCTGGGTCCTCTGCATCCACTCGTAGGTGTTTCTGTAATCCCAGATGTAGTCTTCAGTCTTCATCGCTACCTCCTGACTCTGTGCCAGATCTCCGGTGTTGCCTGCACATAACGCCTATAATCTATCACCTTCAGATGGAATGAATGAACAGAAAACCGCAATTTCGACCAATTTCTATAAACACCAGAACAAATAGCTCAACGTTTAGTAGAATCATCATAAGACAAACCCGTAGGATGCAAACATGAACACGTTCAGTGGGAGGAGACACAGTCGGTACCGGACATCAATCGCCAGAGCATTGTGAGGTAGGGCTATGACTGGATCCGAGTTTTTCAGCATGGAAATAGTAGAGGGGGTCGCCCGCTGTACCATGCAGGGCCCGACCATGAACGCCATGGGGAAGGACATGATGTTTCCCATGGTGGACATACTCAGATCCGCTCTCTCGGATGAGGCGGTGCGCGTCATAGTGCTCCGGGGCGAGGGCGGGAATTTCTCGGTCGGGGCGGACCTGAGTATGATGGGGGAGGAGATGGACCCCGCTTACCTTTACGAGAACATGAGGCTCGTGAACTCAGTCGCGCTCAAGCTTCACGATGGGCCAAAGCCTTTTATTACCGAGGTCGACGGCTGGGCCGTGGGCGGCGGGTTCAGCCTGGCCATCGCTTCGGACATAACGTACGCGACCGAACGGGCGAAGTTCTTCGCGAGTTTCGTCAAGATCTCCATAATCCCGGACATCGGCGCCTCTTACTTCCTTACCGAAAGGATAGGACTTGCGAGGGCCAAGGAGATCGCGTTCACGGGAAGAGTCATCGATTCTGAAGAGGCCTTTCACATGGGACTCATAAACAGGGTCGTGCCACACGAGGAGATCTCCGAAGAGGTCATGAAGGTCGCCGGAAAGATGGCCGGTCGCTCGGTAAAAGTGCTCGCGATGACGAAGCGGAACCTGAACATTGCCCGGAAGGTCGGCCTCGAGACGATGCTGGACCTCGAGGCTGCCACGCAGCCTTTCATGGTCCTCGCGCCCGAGCACGAGAGGGACGTCAAGAAGTTCTTGAAGAAGATGGAGTAGTCAGCTGCGAAGAAGGAGATAAGGGATGAAAGACTACGACGCGGTCGTTATCGGATCGGGCCTTGGCGGCCTTTCCGCCGCTACCTTTCTCTCCAGGGAGGGAAAGAAGGTCCTGTTGATCGAACGGCACAACGTTCCCGGCGGATACGCCTCCTCTTTCGTGAGAGGGCGCTTCGAGTTCGAGGTCTCCCTGCACGAACTTTCGGGAATGGGGGACATCAACGACAGGGGACCTCTGTTCAAGATCCTGCACGCGGCGGGCGTGACCAACAAGGTGGAGTTCATACCGATACCCGAGTTCTACAGAAGCGTTTTTCCCGACTTCGAGATAACGGTACCCATCGGCCGGGAGAACTTCGAGGATACGCTCTGCGACTGGTTCCCGGCCGACGCCGATGGCATAAAGCGCTTCAGCCAGACCATCTTCGATTTCACACGCGAGGCGTTGAGGGCGAACAGGGTCGGCATGAAGACCGTCATGAAGGACCCATCCGAATACCCGACCCTCGCCTCCAATTTCGGAAAGTCGCTGAAAGAGGTCATGGACCCGCTCGTTGAGGACGAGAGGGCGCGCGCCGTGCTCGGCCAGATCTGGGGCTACTTCTGCCAGCCTCCCTCGAAGCTCTCTTTCACGATATACGCGATGGGCATGGCGAGCTACATCAGGTTCGGTCCCTATCACATAAAGGGCAGGTCGCAGGCGCTCTCCCAGGCCTTCGTTGATACCATAGAGGAAAACGGGGGAGAGGCCTGGTTCAACAACGGCGCGGCCCGTATTATCGTCAAGAACGGAGAGGTGAGCGGGGTCGTGACAGAGGACGGCACCGAGATCGCCTGTCGTTACGTGGTGTCAAACGCAAACCCGTTCACCACCTGTATCGACCTTATCGGAACGGATGAGATCCCCTCGTGGTACCTCAGGCGCCTGGGCGCCGTCTCGGGCGGCGCCTCGACTTTCAACGTGTATCTGGGGCTCGACTGCACGTGCACCGACCTCGGCCTTCGAAACCACGAGACTTTCGTGAACACGATCTACGACCTGGACGAGCATTACGAGATTATGAGGACCGCCCTCAACGTCGAGCCTGCCGAGACGGCGGTAACAGCCTACAACGCGGTGGACCCGGACTTCTCGCCCCCCGGGACGGCTTCTGTCGTCCTGACGCTCATTTCCTACTCAGACCCGTGGCTCAAGCTGTCCCCGGTCGAGTACATCGAGGCGAAGAACAAGGTAGCCGACAACGTTATAAAACTCGCCGAGCGGGTTGCCCCGGGATTGAGGGAGCACATAGAGGTCGTGGAGGTCGCGACTCCGCTTACGAACATGCGCTACACAGGGAATGTCGGAGGGAGCATCATCGGCTTCGACGAGACCTTCAAGGGGACCGGGATGGACCGCATGCCCAGCCGCGGCCCCATTACGGGGCTCTACTTCTCAGGCGCCTACGTGAACATTGGAGGCGGTTACGAACCGAGCATGGTCTCCGGTTTTCTGGCTGCCCGCGAGGTACTCGAGGACATGGAAAGAGGCGGCAGGGATGCGGCTGTCATGGAGAAGATCGAGCGGCGGATGGAGAAGCAGACGGGTGAGGCGAAGGAGATCGACAGCGACGTTTTACGGAAGAGCCGTGTAACTCTAGACAGGCTGCACCCGAAAAGGGTACCGCTGAAAGTAGCGGAGATAATCGAGGAGACCGAAAGCACAAAGACACTCCGATTCGAACCGGCCGGCGGCGAGCTTCCCATTTTCAGGGCCGGGCAGTACGTGAACCTGTTCGTTGATATAGACGGGGTCTCGACTTCCCGCCCGTACAGCATCTCATCTTCTCCCGGGAAGCCGCACTGGGACCTCACGGTGCGCAGGATGACGGACGGGTTCGTCTCCGGTTATCTGCTCGACCGCGTGAAGGTCGGAGACGTCTTCGAGTCCACGGGCCCATCGGGGAGCTTCTACCACGATCCTTTGATGGACACTGACGATCTCGTGTTTCT